>DAOTTV010000026.1:0-22679 GCA_034437755.1 Anaerolineae bacterium
CTCATCAGCGAGCTACCGACCCTGCAACGCCTGACGGGTTCCGTCTTCGATCAGATTCCGACTGGCACGCTGGTCATCGACACGCGCACCGCCGCGGATTTCTCCGCGCAACACGTACAGGGGACAGTCAATATTCCGGCGGATAGCGGCGGCTTCAATACTTATGTCGGGTGGTATGTTGATTTCGATGCGCCGACTTATCTGATCGCCTACGAAGATGCGATTGATGAGATCATCAGCCAACTACGCGCCGTCGGTGTCGATCAAGTGCCGGGCTACTTCGTCGCCAGCGCGGTCGATTTCAATCTGGCCGAGCAAACACCGCAAAAGACCCCGCAGGAAATCTACAACGAAGGCTTGAAGATTCTCGACGTGCGCGGCGGCAGTGAATACGCCAGCGAACGTATCCCGAACGTGATCCATATCCACATGGGCTACGTGCCACAACGCCTCGACGAAATCCCGCGTGATACAGCACTCGCTGTCCACTGTGGCAGTGGCGTGCGCTCACAGGTCGTCACCAGCTTGTTACAGGCACACGGCTTCAATAACGTCGTCAATATGTCCGGCGGGCTGGACGCATGGAAGCAAGCGAACCTGCCAATCGAACAGAGTTAAGCACCGACCCCAACCGACAGGACGCGCTGACGTGCGTCCTGTGTTGTGGACACATGCGCCAAAAGCAACAGTCAATCTGTCTTGTATAAGTAAAAAGTTATAGATAATATAAGTCAAGGCTTGCATCATAGCCTGCCCTATGCTAGATTTATCCTCATGATAACGTCAAACCGCCAATCGCAACTACATCTGTGTTGCATGATGACCATCACGGAGACCCGTTGACAGTGATGATTGGCGTGCAGTACTGCTAGTGTGATACCAAGCCAACCGCGCTGTCGGTTGGCTCTTTTGCGTGCGATTCTAACGTAATATCTATCACCATGCGGTATTCTGACATCTGTATATATCTATATTATGAAGGGTAAGACAAACAATGGCAGAATATGCAAATCCAGATGTATTAGTCAGCACCGAGTGGGTCGCCGAGCATCTCGATGATCCCAACGTTCGTATCATCGAATCCAACGAAGACTCTCTGCTCTATCCGTCGGGCCACATCCCCGGCGCGGTGGAAGTCGATTGGACGAGCGATCTGAACGATCAAGTCGTGCGCGATTACATCGGCAAGGAAGAATTCGAGAAGCTGGCGAGCCGCATCGGCATCACGTCCGAGACAACCGTCGTCTTCTATGGCGATAAGAGCAACTGGTGGGCGACGTATGCGTTCTGGGTGTTCCAGCTATTTGGTCACACCAATGCCAGGGTGATGAACGGGGGGCGTGCTAAGTGGATTGCCGAAGAACGCGAACTCACACGAGACGTTCCCAGCTATGAGGCGACCGAGTACGAAGCACCTGTTCGCAATGATGCGCCCATTCGCGCCTTCCGTGATGATGTCCTGCGCCACGTAGAAGCTAGCGGGCAACTGGTTGATGTGCGTAGCCCAGCCGAGTTCACGGGGGAAAAATTGCACATGGAAGGCTATCCGCAAGAGGGCGCAGTCCGCGGCGGTCACATCCCCGGTGCCGAGAGCATCCCGTGGTCAACCGCGGCGAACGAAGACGGCACGTTTAAGTCTGTCGATGAACTGCGCGATATCTACGTCGAAGGCAAGGGCTTGAACCCCGACGAGCCGACCGTCGCCTACTGCCGCATCGGCGAGCGCAGTAGCCATACGTGGTTTGTGCTCAAGTATCTGCTGGGCTTCGATAACGTTCGCAACTATGATGGTTCGTGGACGGAATGGGGCAACAGCGTCGGCGTGCCGATCGAGAAGTAAGCGAGACGATGCAGGTCATCAAGCAATTGTGTCTGTGATGAACGGGGCGGTCGGACGATCGCCCCGTTTATGCTTAGAACTCGAACTCGTCGTAATCCTTGCACAGATGGACGGGGCCATCGTAGACTTCGCTGGCTTCGGCTACCAGCGGCTCAGGATCGTGATTCCAGACCTGATAGTGAATCAGATAGAGCGCCCTCGCGCCGGATTGCGCCGCAATCTCGCCGGCTTGCCGCGCCGTACTGTGACCGGGGGGCGGCCCAGCGGCCTCATGAATCAGCACATCGACATTCTGCGCGATCTTGAACACGCTCGGACAGGGCTGGGTGTCGCACCCATAGCCCAATACTGTGTCATCGTGCTTATTTTCGATCCGCATCCCGATTGTCGGTACGAAATGCTCGACTGGATAGGCCCGAATGCGAAAATCGTCATTTTCGAGCAGGGGGGCATCGTCGCGCTCGCTGATGCGATGAAACGACACCGGGAAGAAGTTGGGCCATTCCTGCCATCCGTAGGCTTCCATCGTATCCTCAATGCGGTTGATGCAATGGTGCAAGCCATAAATCCGCATCGGCGCTTTGCGCCCTAAGAGCCACATGTGCATCATCATGTTCGGCACGCCCGCCACATGATCGGGATGAAAGTGCGTCAGAATAATATCCTGTAGCGATTCGTCGTCGATGCCGCGATTCTTGATTTTACCCAGCGGGTTTGACCCAGCATCGACGAGAATCGGCGTGTTCTTCTCGCCAATCAATAAAAAATGCGTATAGTCGTGCTGAGCGTCATTGACTGCCGCCGCCGACCCTAATATCACCACACGCGCCATACAATTACCCTTGTTCACTAGAGATGATCGCCCGCCCATGAGGAACGGATACCATTTGTCATTAAGTCGTGTATACATACTGTCTTGGTTCTTTGGGATTTCGTGTGGTTTTGATGGCAGGGGCTTTGCCCCGCCCCCCACAAGAAACTGTCGTTCCCTTTTTTCAAACGCTCTTATGTCGAACGTGTGCAATCGCCATTTAAGGCTTTTAAGATGCATGAACTTTTTCAAAAGCTCAACCAAAACTTTCACAGGTGGCTCTTTTCAACGCAATAGCGTTGAAAACAAATGATTTCAAAAGGCATAAGCCTTTTGCAGGGTGTGCGACAGCGCCCCACTTTGCACAACGTGTACACATGAGCCTTTTCAAAAAGAGCTTGACCACGCAAGATACGAAAGACTTGCTATCTATTATACTCGAATTCTCGATTTGTGCTGTTTGCGTTGCTTAACCTTGCCTTATCTTTTCCATCACCAAAAAGTGCGATAAGCCCCACGTATCCAGCGGCGTGCCTTCCAGCTGATAGAGCGTCTCGCGCAACCAGAGCATCGGTCGCCCTAGCTTCGGCACGAGATTATCATAGCCGCCGTAAATCCGCGCATAATGGACGAAGCGCGTCGGTTGTCCGGCGAACAGGCGCAGGAGTCCGCGCTTGGTATAGGCGCGCACATGCGGCGCGAGGCGGTCGCGCAGCGCATCCGGCAGGTAGTTGATCAGTGGCGTATTGCCGAAGTGGTACGCCCCGCGCCAGTAATGCCCGTGCGTCTCGAAGGGATACCAGCGATTCGGGCAGAAGATCGCCACCCGCCCGCCAACCTTCAGCGTGCGGATCATCTCGGCGATGGCGTGCTGATCGTCGGCAACGTGTTCGATCACTTCGTTTGAGATGATCGTGTCGAAGCTGTTGCTAGCATACGGCGTGAATTCGCTGGCGGCGACGACTGCATGGGGCGTATCAGCGCGGGCTTCGTGGGCACGCTCATGCTCAATGTCAAAGACGTCAACCTGTGCTGTCGCGTAGCGTCGCCCGATCTGCGAGGCGTACATGCCGTTGCCGCCCCCTGAATCTAGTACGCGCGCGTCTGCGAGCTGGCACCAGCGCATCACCATTTGCAGGCGACGCTCCTGTCCTGATCGCCAGACGTAACTCGGCTCGCCGCGTAAAGCCGCCAGATCAGAGTATTCTCGTTGGCTCATAGCTCGATGTGCTTTCTTATGTGGTGTGAGTCGGGTGATTGATCAGCGTGCCGGGGAGAGTGGCCCGGAATATTCTTTCTTCTTCTTTTTGATATTCTTACGCGGGATAATCAGGTCTTCCGCTGGCGCATCCTCGATATTACGGTCGTAGATCGGCACGCGCACCATGACCAGCGTCCCGCGCCCCGGTTCGCTATCCAGTTCAAACGTCGCGTTGATCAGCTCGGCGCGCTCGCGCATGTTGACCATGCCGAAACTGCCGCCTTCTTCGTAATCGTTGTAAACCTGTTGCAGGTCGAAGCCTTTGCCGTTATCACGCACGCGGATCACGATTTCGTCGCGCACGATCGTCCCCTTGACCTGTATCACCTCGGCTTGGGCGTATTTGCGCGCATTATTCGCCGCTTCTTCGATCAAATAGAACAGCGTGCTTTGCGACGACTCATCGAGATATTCTTCCACTTTTTGTTCGAGATCGACGTGCATCTTCTGCTTATACGTGGACATCATCTTCTCGGAGAGTTGCTTTAGTGCCGCCAGCAAGCCCGAATTTTCCAGCGAGAGCGGACGAATGGTGAACATCACATGGCGGATTTCTTCGGTGGCGCGCAAAGCCATCTGCCGGATATTCTCGGTCTCTTCGCGCAATTTATCGGGCGTGCGCTCGGCAACCATCGGCAAAATCGACAGTTGCATCGCCACCGCCGATACGGTCTGCGTCGGGATGTCGTGCAGGTCGCGCACGAGCGATTTGCGTCCGTTCTTCTCAATGCGGATGATGCGTTCTTTCTCTTCGCGCAGGTTGCTATATAAGACCGAATTTTGCAGGGCGAGCGTCGCCTGTGTGCCGATCGTCGCCAGCGTATCGACATGATCTTCGTTGATCGCGTTGTAGCCCGTCGTGCCAAAGACCAGC
The DNA here is from genome assembly GCA_034437755.1 of Anaerolineae bacterium. GTDB lineage: Bacteria > Chloroflexota > Anaerolineae > Aggregatilineales > Phototrophicaceae > JAUZRW01. Next base: position 4,787 of record DAOTTV010000026.1, read on the forward strand.
ACGCCGTATGTCTCATAGTTGGCGCGCAAGGGGATGGCAAGCGTCGTGCGGACGTTGACGAATGAATTGAGCATGCTCAGTTCGGGGTCTTCGCTCCCATTGTGGATGATGATCGGCTTGCCTTCTTGCAGGGCTCCGGCGAGCAATCCCTCGCGCCCGTAGAAGGTTTTGCCTTCTTCATAGTGCGAGATACCGCGTCCCGTGACGAGCGATAATTCTTCCGCATTGACGACCATCAGCGCCATGCTGACGACGCGATCACGCGGGTCAGGATGCAGGCTGAGGCGGCTAATATCCAGCGCGACATCCAGAATCTTGTCGTAGTTGAGCGTCGCGCTGAAGCGGGCGGCGAGTTCTGCATAAGACTTGGTGCGCTCGCGCATCTGCTCCAATCGCGTGCGGTTGCTCTGTATCTCGCGCCGTACTTCGCGTCGGTTGAGGTCGTTCTCTTCGTCGATCACGTTGTACCATACGATCGCCATGAACGCGCTGATGATCGCGATGATTAACGCGGGCAAATAGGAGTAGGGATTCTGCGCGAACGTGCTCCAGCCTAATTCGGGATGAACCGCCATGCTCATCGCCGTTACCAGCATCGTCCCCACCGCCTGTATCGTGCCGATGGTTGACCCGAGGCGCAAAATGCCAGAGATCATGACGATCGTCAGCACCGCTAAGAGCAAGGTCGGGCGCGTGCCGACTGCGAAATAGGTATATGCGCCGACCAAAGCCCAATCCAGCGGTAAGACGGCGAGCGGGATATAGGGGCGTGTCGATCGGATAGCCGCCATCACTGCGATGGTCAGCGCGCCGATGAGACCGACCATCGCCGGAATAGCGATATCGCTCACGCTGGCAAAATCGACAATCTCACGCGGTCGCTCGGCATAAATCGCGAGGCTCATCCCCAGCACACTCACCAGGCGCAAAACTACGTAAATCCAGTTTTTGCCGTTGTGCGTCCCTAATAATCGACCGAGACCGAACATCATTTTGTGTGTATCCTACATTCGATTGCTGACGGAATATCTTAAGGCTACGATAACACATTTTAATCGCAATCTCGCTTGAGGTCTAGCGGAGTCCTCGATCGCGTCGGGTAGGGCATCTATCGGTGACGGGGCATGCTCACTTGTGCTAGGATTAAAGGGCCAACCAGAACAGGAGTAACAACCAACGATGTCCATTTTCGGTCGTAGACAATCAGACAATGCAGAACAGGATGACCAGCCCGCCGCGCCCCAACAATCGAGCATCGGCTTCGAGACCGTCCTCGGCACGAGTACCGTCCTCAATGGCAAGCTAGAGAGCGAAGGCAATATCCGCCTCGATGGCACTTTCACAGGGACGCTTGATATACAGGGCAACGTCCTCGTCGGCGAGACGGCTAACATCGAAGCCGACATCGACGCGCGCAACATCAGCATTGCCGGGGCTGTGCGCGGCAACGTCATCGGCAATAAGGTTCAACTGCTACGTACAGCGCGTGTGTGGGGCGACATCCAAGCCCATGCGCTGACCATCGAAGAGGGCGCGTTTGTCGATGGCAAAATCTCTATGGAGCAAGATGCCAGCACCGACGACGACGCGACCCCCGCGCCACCACCCGCACCGCATGCGATGACCGACGATACCGCCGACGCTTGAGACAAGCGGGCTGTGTGACCCAAAGCGCTTGTGAGTCGTATTAATGATCGGTGCAATTGTTGCGCGATAAAACAAAATTGTGATATGGTAATGCTGTATTCAGTAGATCGGACGATACACTATGATCCCGAGACGACTCGTCGGCAAGCATGATTTCCGTGCTTATGTGACGTTCTTTATCTTGTTCATTTATGTCAGCTTCTTCTTCTGGGAGATTTTCCTGACATCGACAGGCGGTAATGACATCGAATATTACCTGCCACAATACGCGCTCGCCGTGTGCGAAGTTGGCGAAGCCCCCTGGGGCGAAGTGCTGGTCGATAGCCTGCGCGCGATGTTCATGTCAACTAGCTTTGTGCAGATTTTCGTCAACGTGCTTTTCTTGTGGGTCTTTGCGCCACTGGTCGAGCAATTCCTCGGCGGACGTAGATTCTTGTTCCTGTTTTTCCTCGCAGGCTTGATGAGCTATGTCTTCGGCGTGGTGTTAACCCCCGCGACCGAGTGCGAAGTGATGTACGGCCCTAACGGTGCAATCGCCGGCTTGATGGCGGCCTTCATCTTCCTCTATCCGACGCGCCGCATCGAAACCTATTTCCCGGTCATCGACCGCGCCTATGATATTCCCGGCATTATGCTGGCAGTCGTCTATCTATCGGTGCAATTCTTGTCCGAAGGTGGCGCACTATCGGGCGAAGTTCTGCCGATCTGGGATGAAATCGGCGGTTTCATCGTCGGTCTGGTGTTCATCTTCGTCGTCACGCTCTTTAAACCCGCGCCGCGTCGCGATCCCTTAGATTAAATGATTCGCCATCATCCGTTAGCGTAAACAAGGATTATGACACATTATGTTCTTACCCATTGATACCGTCGGACGAGATAAGCAGTTCCCGATTGCGACGGTCGCGCTGATCGTCATCAATGCGATTGTCTTCGCATGGGAGATGCTCTACATGCAAGCCAATGGCGAGGCGGCGTTCACCGTCGCGCTGATGAATATCACCTTCAACTTCTGTGAAGTGGGGCAGGTCGGCGCGTCGCAACTGGCGCTGGACGGCTTACGCAGTATGTTCCTACATGGGAGCTTGCTCCACATCGCGGGCAATATGATGTTCCTCTGGGTGTTCGGGCGCAAGGTCGAGCAATATTTCGGCTTTGGTTGGTATGTCGTGTTCTACCTGATCGCGGGCTACATGGCGATTCTCGGTCACGGCTTATTAGGTGGCATCACCTGCACCGTCGGCACAGAGGGCTTGATTGTCGGCGCGAGTGGCGCGGTTGCCGGCGTGATGGGCGCATTTCTGTTCCTGCATCCCGATGTCAAGATCAAGGCGCTGGTCGCGACCTTCACCGTCCGTATTCCGGCGATTTTCTATCTGGTGTTCTGGTTCATGATGGACTTCGTGCAGGGTATTGGTTGGTATGCCGCCGAAGCCGATAACGTCGCACGCTGGGCGCATGTGGCGGGCTTCCTGTTCGGCTTCGTGCTGGTGTTCATCACCACGATGTTCATCAAGCCCGCGCCTAAGGCAGACCCCTTCGCTTACCTCGATGAAATCTGAGCGATCAGAGGCATCATAAGGACTGACCGCCCTCCGTATCACTGCGGAGGGGCCACTATTTATACCCATGACCGCAACTGACAAGGACAAAGCCCGATGGTAGACGAGATTACCAGCGACGACTATATCGAACAGTTTGTCAACAATCCGACGGCGGATTACGTGCTGATTGACGTGCGCGAGCCGGATGAATACGAAGACGGGCATATCGCTAAAGCGCAGAATATCCCGATGAGCGTGTTTCAGGCAGACTTTGCAGACATCCCGCCGGATAAAACGGTCGTGCTGGTCTGTGCGAAGGGCGGGCGCAGTGCGATGGCGGCGGATTTCCTCGCGATGCAGGGCTATGACGACCTCTATAATCTGGTCGATGGCACGCTGGGCTGGATGCTACAGGGAAAGCCGTTGGATAAATGAGCCTGAGCCGCGCTGAGAAAATTGCCATCATCCGCGATTTTGTCCCGCGTTTACGGGCATTGCTGGCCGGCTTGAGTGCCGAGCAAGTGACGACCGCCTACAACGCGCCCGAATGGACGATCGCGCAGAACGTGCATCATCTGGTCGATGCCCATACAGCGGCTTACCTGCGCTGTAAGCTGATCCTCACTGAAGCACAGGCGACGCTCCGCTCACAGAATCAAGATGCGCTGGCGCAACTGCCCGATGCCAGCGATGCCCACATCGCCGACTCGCTGATGATCCTAGAAGGCTTGCACGCACGCTGGGCGCGGATGTTCACACAGGTGACCGACTGGGACAAAAGCGGCTATCACCCCACCGCCAAAAAGACCAACTATATCTCGCTGGATTATTTGCTGACGGGCTATGCGCGCCATTGCGAAGCGCATCTCCAGCAGATTCAAGCTGTGATCGACGAGATGCCGGCCTGATGTGCCGCGCTCATAAGGGGCGCGTGTAAAGCGTGTTGCGCGGCGTGAGCGTGCGCTCGATGAACGCATCGGCGAGCGCGCGTTGGGTGGCGATGGGCAGACGAAAATCGCGTCTGCTCGCCTGTCGCTGGCGCGTAATCTCGAACAAGCTCAGCGCCGCCGCCACTGACACGTTGAAGCTCTCGACCATGCCGTGCATCGGGAGGTAAACGAAGCTATCGGCATGGTCGATGGCTGTCGGGCTGATGCCGGCGTGTTCGTTGCCCACCAGCAATACCAGCTTATTGTGTCGGGCAAAATCAACATCGTAGATGCTCTGGGCGCGCGCATCAACCAAGGTCGCCGCGATATGCCAGCCCGCTTGCTGGAGCGCCTGCATCGCGACATCCGTCCCCGCCTCGAAGATATGATAATCCAGCCATTTATTCGCCCCCGATGACGTGAGCTTGATCGTCGTCTCAGTCGGGTCGAATAGGTCTTCGTTCTGGAGCGAGAAAGCCACGCGTTGCACGCCGAAGGCATCACAACTGCGGGCAATCGCCGCGAGATTATGCGGGTCGTGTACGTCCTCCATCATCATCATCAATCCCCGCTGCCGTTGCTCGATCACATCCGCAATCCGGCGCAAGCGACGCTCGGTCAGTTGGCTATGCTGTGGGTGCTGGCTTAGATAGTGCCATAGCTCGTTTGTCATGGTTCAAGTACCCGTATCAGCGACATCGTGGACGGCTTCGCTGGCGTTATAGATTGCAACGGCTGACTGAACCCAATCCTTGGCAAAAATGACTGAGATGAGCGTTCTGGCTTGTCGTTTCAAAGGGGCCTCTGCCTTGTCTATTTGACATTGATGATCGTTCCTAGTGTAATGCTAAGCGTGCCTGCGGTCGCCCTCAATTTTTGGGGGACTGGCGCATCATGCGACAAATGGTCATACTTGGACTCATCGAACGCGATACAATCATGCAAATGCAATTTTGAAGGAGTATTAATCATGGACTTTTTGGAAAAAGCAACCGAGATCGAAGAGCAGATTATCGCATGGCGGCGCGATATTCATGCCAATCCTGAACTAGGCTTTGAGGAAACGCGCACCGCCAACGTCGTCGCGCAAGCCCTGCGCGAGATGGGCGTTGAAGTCGAAGTTGGCGTGGGGCGCACGGGCGTTGTGGCGCGCCTCGGCAATGGGCAAGGCCCGAAGATCGGTATCCGCGCCGATATGGACGCGCTCCCGATTCAAGAAGAAGTCGATCTGGCGTTCAAATCGACGGTGCCGGGCAAGATGCACGCCTGCGGTCATGATGCCCACACGGCGATGCTTCTCGGGGCGGCACGTATCCTGCATGATATGGACATCGACGGCGAAGTGCGCCTGCTATTCCAGCCTTCAGAAGAGAAATGGGACGCTGACGGCGTGAGCGGGGCGACAGCCATGATTAGCGATAAGGCGCTGGAAGAACTGGACAAAGTGATTGCCCTGCACGTCGATAGCACGCTGCCCGTCGGCGAAATTGCCATCGGCGAGGGTTACGTGCTGGCGGCGGTCGATACGTTTGAAGCGACGATCAAAGGCGAAGGCACGCACGGCGCATCGCCGCATCTGGGCATTGATCCGATCTTCATCGCGGCGCAGGTCATCAACGTCATTCAGGGTATTCGCTCGCGCCGCACCAACCCCACCACCGAGAGCGTCGTCACCATCGGTGCGATTCATGGCGGCAGTGCCCCTAACATCATCCCGCACGAGATCAAGCTCGTAGGCACGATCCGCTCGTACAGCGAAGAAATTCGCAGTCAAATTCATGAAGAACTGGACAAAGCCTTCCAGCTGACGCGCTCGATGGGCGGCGATTACGATCTGCACATCAGTCGTGGCTATCCCGCCACTTATAACAATCCCGAAGTCGCGCAACTGATGCGGACAATCTCCGGCAAGCAATTGGGCGCGGATAATGCTAAAGTCGCCGCACCGAAGATGGGGGCTGAGGATTTCTCGTACATGACGCAAAAAGCGCCGGGCGCGATGTTGTTCTTAGGGGCGAAGTACGATGAAGCCCATCGCCCGCATCACAGCCCGATCTTCGCCATCGGTGAGGACTCCTTCAAGTACGGCAGTGCGATCCTCGCTGAGACCGCACTCGCCCTGATGCAAGAATAAACGCACCCGATCAGGCGATCGCTGGCGGAAGCCACGCCTGCACACGAGCCGGCAACAGCGGACGCAAGATCGCCATCTCTTGTTGATCGAGGGGGCGCAGGGCGAGCAAGACCGCGCCATAGACTGCGCCCCCGATCACCAGCGCCAGCAACAGCGCCACACCCAGCCCGCTCGCCCCGCTGATCGTCGCTAGCATCGCTGTCGCCGCGACCAGCGGTCGCCACAGAAGCGCCCCCCAACCAACCGCGCCTCCTAGACCGCGGTGCATCAACCACGCGAACGGCACGAACAGCACGAGTTCACTGAGGATGGTCGTCACTGCCGCCGCCTGAAAGCCGAAGCGTGGGATGAAGATCAAGTTGCTGATGATGTTGAACGCCACCGCGCCGAAGAACGCGCGCGTAATCCAGCGTTGCAGATCGAGCGCGATCAGGGCGTATTGTGTCAGGCTGTTCATCCAGCCGATGGGGATACTCCAGATCATGATTTGCAGGGCGATCGCCCCGTTCGGCACGTACTGTGCCCCCGCTAAGATCAGCGTCATCGTCTCTGCCATGTAGGTCACGCTGATGGCTAGCGGTAAGGTGACGGCGAACAGGAGCTTGATGCCGAAGCGATAAGTCTGGCGCAGGTGGTCGCGGTTGCTCGTTGCCTGCCGCGACATCATCGGGAATAATGCCTGCGTGAAGAAGGACGGGATGATGTTCAGCGCGTTGAGCCACTTGTACGACGTGCTGTACTCGGCTTGGATCGTCGCCCCACGCAGGGCTTGCAGAATCAGAATATCAATCTGGAAGAAGATCGTCGCTAAAAAATGATTGAGCAAGAGCGGGTAACTCTCGTTGACCATGTGGCGCACCATCGGCACATCGACGCGGCGCGGGATGCCGCCCGTGACGAAACGCCGCCCCTGATAAACCAGCACGCCCAGCGTCAGCACGTTGTTGAGGATGCTAACCGCCGCCAGCCCGATGATGCCCCAGCCCAGCAACAGCACAATCACGCTGAAAACCGCTTTGTTGATCGTCGTAATCGTGGCGATTGCCGCCGGTACTTCGGCTTGTTCGTGCGCGTAATACAGCGATGTCATGCCTTTGCTGAGGCTCGCGGGGAATAGCCCGATGTAGAGCAACACGATTGCCAGCAAACCTTCAGCGGGCAGAGGGTTCGGCGTTGTCTGCCAGCTGAGCAAGAACACCAGCAGAATCCCCATGCCGGCGATGCTCAAGCCCAGCCTCAGCGCGCTGGTGTTGAACAGGTAAAAGCCGCCGCGATCCTTCTCGCGGCTGACTTCGCGCATCATCAACAAATCTAAGCCAAAGTTGGTGAAAATATCGAAGAAGATGAAGGTCACGACTGCGAAGTTATACACGCCGACCATCTCTTGACTCAGCAGGCGATAGAGGACGATCGCCAGCACGAAATCAATCCCGCGATTGAACAGGTTGAGCACGATCGGCGCGATGCTGTTCCGGGCAACTTTCGCCGTTTGTGATGAGTCGGCGGTGTTCACGCCGACGAACACGCGCCACAGCCACATCCCCAGCAACAGAGTCAGCGCGATGGTACTCATGGCGCTGACGAAGAAGCCGATTTGTACGCTCAGCGGGCTGTAGACAAAGCGCAAGGTGTAGCCAGCAGTGGTATCCGGCAATAAGTCGGCTAATTGCGCCGGATCGAGCGACACACCCGCAAACATCTCACCCACGCGCTCGACCGGCAAGGGCTGTTCGTCGCTCTCGCCCGCGCCCTGTGGACGCACGTAAACGCGCCAGCCATCGGCGTAATTCTGGCTGATGACCAGCCATTGCGCGGCGGTCAGGGCGGGTAAGTCGAGCGTCAGTTCGCGCCCGCTATCGCTGGTGATCGCGATCGGCGTGAGCGGGGGCACGCGCGCGGGCAGGTCGCGCACATCATCGACCAGATAGGCACGCGGCACCGCGTCGGGATTCTCCCAGATGCGAACCGCGTCGTCTTCGTAGGCGAGTGACCACGACGCGACGGGTTGCGTGCGATCACGATCGCTCACGATATAGCGCACGTTGAGCAGGTTGAAGCGCGCCGACGCGAGCGCATCCTGATAGCTCTCGTACTGGAACGCCGGATCGGTGAAGATCGGCGCGATACGGTTGAAATCACGCTGAACCTGTGGCGCGATCGCCTGCATGTAATGCATGTACTGGCGGGGGATGATGCTGTCATAGCCGCGAATATCATCTAGCCCGTATTGTAGAGTGCTGTTGGCATTATAGATCGGTGCATCGGCAGGTGCTTCCAGCGTGGTATAGCGAAATGGCGCTGAGGTCGCATCGCGCTCTAATAGCCATTGTGCGCTCGGCGGCGTGAAGTCCAGCAGGCGCGGGTCACTCGCCGGGTTGAAGCCCCACGAGGCAATCATCAGATCAACGCTGACCAGCACCACCACCGCCACCGACCACAGCTTAATCCCGCGATATTGCACCATGCGCCCGACCCATACAAAAATCACGCCGGACGCGCCCAGTGCCAGCGCGAATACCAGCAGATTGAGGGCTTGATAGCTATAGAACATGCGCGCCGTGCCGAAAGCGTTCGACGCGAGCGCCAGCTGATCGACCACGCGGGCGATGGTGCTTTCAAGCTGAGGGTAGAGCAGATACGACCCCAGCAAGCCCAGCATCAGCAACCCACTCAGCGCGAGCATAGCATAGCCGAGGCGCGTCTCCGCTCGGCTCTCGCGATAAGCAGCGCGTCGTTGCAGGGTATCCAGCCCCATGCCCGCCAAAATTGATACCGCGACCGTCAGCCCGAAAATCCAGCGGAAAGCAGAGTTCAACTGATTGATGCCGGGGAGCGCGTAAATCATGCGATAGGTGGGCAAGCCGAACATGAAGGTCAGGCTGAGCAATGCCAGCAAGCCGAAGATCAGATGGTAGCCGGGCTGACCGATAATCAACAGGCGCGCGCCGTCGTCGTTGGTGCGCTTGATGCGGACGCGCCACCACATCAGCAGATGCTCGCCCAGCGCGTACACCGCCAACATCAGCGGCAGGATGCCCAGATAGAGCGCGCTCTCGACGTAATTCTTGATGCCCCATTCGGTATGCGGCTGGTTGCCATCATTCTCGAACTGAGCGACCCATTGCCAATCGAACAGATCGAAGTAACGCTGGTGCGTCGGGTTGCCGTAGAAGTTGGGCAGGGCGAATTGCAAGAGATCACGGGTCGGATGGGCGAAGCCGACCACCGTCTGGTAATCATTGCGTTCGGCACGCCAGTTATCCTGCACGAAGTCATACAGCGGGATGAACTGAATCGCCGCCAGCCCGACCCCCAGCCCGACCATCGCCAGCACCCACGCGCCTGAGCGAATAATCTGGTGCAGGGTGTCCGTGTTGCGCCAGCGATAAACCAGACGGACAGCGGCGAAGTACCCCGCGATCAAGAGCGTGTAAATCGTGATTTCGACGTGACCCGCCAGCACGTTCATGCCGATCGCCCCCGCGCCGATCACCCCCCATGCGATTGATGTCGGTTGCCCAAAAAGCCGCCCGCGTCGGATAATCTGCTCGATCATCAGCAGAATCAAGGGCAACCACGGCAAGCCGCCGATCATCATCTGAAAGACGACGCTCGCCAGTGTGAAGCCGCTGAACTGATAGACAACCCCCGCCAACATCGACCCCGATCGGCTGATGCCCAGCCCGCGCCCCAGCAAATACATGAAGACGCCCGCCAGCCATAGGTTAACCACCGTGAACCAGCCGTAGGCTTGTGGCAGGGGCATCAGATAATAAATCGCGCTCAGGGGATAGAGGGCGCTGTGTTGTCCGGCAGCGAGAAAGGGAATCCCCGCGAATTGATGCGGATTCCATAGCGGCACTTCGCCCTCTGCCAGTTGCGCCTTAATGAAGGCTTTCCACTGGTAATTCTGTAGCACACCATCGCTGACGAGATGATTCTGGGGTGGGCGCGGCGCGGCGACCACATCGGCATAGGTGCGGTATGGCTCGTACTGATACAGATTCTCGGTTGGGATTAAGGTCTTGCCGCCCAGCGTTTGCTGGAAGAAGAAGCCCAGCGGTAACAGGAATAAGAGCGTGATGATGATCATATCCGGTAGGCGTTGACGCATGGCGCGCATAGCTCCCTCATCTGTAGGGATCATGTGAGTATTCCATGACCCGCCTCAAAAACGTAAGGGCAGTATCATACCCAGCCTTGCCACATTTGCAAAGATACAAGCCGCAATCGTCGGGGCTAGCTGATCATTTTTGCAGTGGGCTTCCTCGTCGTGCAAAAATCCGGCGATCACAAGACGAGAAATTGCTGAATTTTTACCGCCTTCTAACAGTTGTCTGTTATAACCAAGAACATAACGTAACTACTCAGATCAATTGATTAGCGCTGTCTTTAGCCCTCATCCCCCAGCTCCTTCTCCCAGTGTTAGCGATCGGGAGGAGGGGAGACAAGCACGGTTGAAGTCCCTCTCCTAGCCACATAGTGGCGGTCGGGAGATGGATTTAGGGTGAGGGCTGAGTAGTTACAACATAACAAATGAGACCAACCTAAACTGGAGAAATGTGTATGGCAGACCAATTTACGTTTCAGGCTGAAACGCAACAATTACTGGACATTTTGATTCACTCGCTTTATACCGAGCAAGAGATTTTCCTGCGCGAGTTAATCAGCAATGCGTCGGATGCGTTGCACCGCGTTCAGTTCGAGATGTTGACAGAACCCAACGTCCTCGACGCGGATGCCGCGCTCGAAATCCGCCTGACGTGGGACGAAGAAGCCGGCACGCTCACCGTCAGCGATACCGGCATCGGCATGACACGCGACGAACTGATCGACAATCTGGGGACGATTGCCAAGAGCGGCGCGAAGAACTTCATCAGCGCGCTCAAGGATGCCTCAACCCAGGAAGCCGCGCAGAACATCATCGGGCAATTCGGGGTCGGCTTTTACAGCGTGTTCATGGCGGCGGATAAGGTCGAAGTTATCTCGCGCTCGTATCGCAAAGATGCCGATGCCGTGCGCTGGACAGCCGAAGGCGGCACGACCTACACCGTCGAGACAGCCGATAAGAGTGATCGCGGGACGGATATTATTATCTACCTCAAGGATGATGTGAAAGCGGACTTCACCAGCGAATGGAAGCTGAAGAACGTCGTCACCAAGCATAGCGATTACGTCGGCTTTCCGATTTACGTCGGTGCAGATGCCGAAGCGCCGGCGAATAAGCAAATCGCTATCTGGCGACAGATGCCCAACGATGTCGAAGATGAAGAATACCAGCAGTATTACCAGATGCTGACGATGGACTTCCGCGAGCCGCTACACACGATTCATATGCGTGCCGATGTGCCGATGCAGTTCTACGCTCTGCTTTACATCCCCAGCAGTGTCGAGCCGTCGCCCCTCAGCCCGCGCCGCGAGCCGGGACTCAAGCTCTATGCGCGTAAAGTCCTGATCGACGAATTCAACAACGATCTCCTGCCGGAGTACCTACAATTTGTGCGCGGCGTGGTCGATAGCGAAGACCTACCCCTGAATGTCAGCCGCGAGAGTGTGCGCGCTGATCGCGTGATGGCGACCCTCAAGAAGACCGTCACGCGCAAGGTGCTGAGCGAACTGAAGGGCTTAGCCAAGCGCGAGACCGCGACATATCTCGATATTTATGCCGAGTTCGGGCGTTTCATCAAGCAAGGTCTGGTGATGGATGCCAGCGCTAAAGATGATATTCTGCCGCTGCTCTTCTTCCAGACATCGCACGACGATGACGAACACAGCTATCACGCACTCGATGATTACGTCAGTCGCATGGTCGATGGGCAGGACGAGATTTACTACGTGATTGCCGATGATTTCCACAGTGCTAAGCGCAGTCCACATCTCGATGCTTTCCGTCAGCGTGGGATCGAAGTGCTGTACTTCTGCGATCCGGTCGATTCGATGTTGCCTATGGGCTTGACCGAGTATCAGGGCTATGGCGTGCGCTCGGTCGATGAAGCTGACATCGACCTGAAAGACGTGGGCGAGATGGATCAAGACGCGCAAGCCGAACGGCTGGAAGACGAGACCTTCGAGAGCATTGTCGATCGTGTGAAGGCTGTTCTCGGTGATCGAGTGGCTGATGTGCGCGAGAGCCAGACGCTAGTCGGCAGTCCGGCGCGGCTTGTCAGCGATGATAGCACCGGTGCGCGCCATATGTACCGCATCAATCGCCTGCTCGATCGTGAGTACGAATTGCCGGTGAAGGCGCTGGAACTGAATCCGCGTCACCCACTCTTGCACAACGTCAGCAATTTACTGCGGAGCAATGGCGATGATCCGCTGATTGATGTCGTGGTCGAGCAAGTCTTCGAGACGGCACTCCTGCAAGATGGCATCCATCCTGATCCGGCGGCGATGGCTGATCGCCTGACAGCCTTGATGCAGGCGGCGACCGGTAGCCCCGATGGGGTCGATTTCAGTCGGGTTGCCCCGCCCAAGCCGCAACCTGTCGCGCAGAGCGACACCAGCGAGAGCGATACCAGCGCCGATAGCGACGATGAGGCGTAGCCCGCATGATGCCAGCCGGGTGGCAGAGATGCATATAGGTCTCTGTCGCCCGCTTGCGTCGCTCATATCGGGCGGGCATCGTCCGGAATGTGAGCGAAGGTCGGGTTCTGCCGGTCACGTCCGGAGAGCGTCGGCTCAGCAACGCCCCACGCCACATCCAGCGTCGTATCATCCCACGCGACACCGTATTCGTCCTGATTATCGTAATAATTGTTGACGTAATAGATCAGCGTGCAATCCGTCACGCCGTAGAAGCCGTGCGCCACCCCGATCGGGATGAATAGCCCGATGTTGTGGTCGCCGCCCATCTCGATGACCTGCGTCTGCTGATACGTGGGCGACTGTGGGCGCAAGTCGGCTAAACCCGCACGAATCGTGCCGTGTGGCACATACCAGTAATCAACCTGTTTGAAGTGATAGTGTAAGCCGCGCAGGACATGCGCCTTGCTGTGCGAACAATTGCTCTGCAAGCGATCCCAGTTGACCTGTGGGAACCACTCGCGCCGGAATACTTCCTGAAACACCCCGCGCTCGTCGGCGAAGGCGCGCAAGTTGACGAGCTGCACGCCTGCGATCTGCTCGGAATCTGTGATGAAATCCATGTCACCCCTTGTTCTTTGTGTGTCGATTCTTCATCGCAGGCAGTATAACAGAAAATAGCCAGCGACAAAGGTATGAAGGGGATTGCTGGCGCGTCGGCTCAAACGTCATCGGCATTGTAGAAGGCGCGATAATCGTTATCGGCATGCCACAGGATGAACTGATAGACATCGTACAGCGCGCGGATGTTGTGGACGATCGTCGTCTCAATCTGGTCGTCGGCGATGCGTTGGTCGTCATAGTCGTACCAGATGCCCAGTCGCAACCAGTCGAGGCTGGTCTCAAAAGTGCTGAGCCACTCGTTCATGATGCGCGGATGCTGGAACTGTGGCGCGGTCAGGTGCATGTTGCTCAGGTGTGTCCCGCGCCAGAAGCCGGTGCAGTAATGCTCGTCAAAATCACGGAGCAGGGTATAGAAGGTGCTACGGTGGCGCGGCACGTTCAGCTTGCCGATGAAATTCTGCTGATCGAACCAAGCATCGGGCGCGACGAGCAATTCAACACACAGATGATCGGGGATGAGGCGCACTTCGATCACGGGATGAAAGCGCGCCTGCACATTGTGCAAGGAGGCGACTTCTTCGCGCCCCATCAGGCGCTCGACGTTCATCGCCTGTCCTTTCGGGCGCAGGTATTGCACGCTTAGGGTTTCGGTGGTCTCGACGGTAGCGACCGAATTGACGGTCACGCTCTCTTTCTCGTGCATGATGTGCAGATCGAAATTGTGCAGGCGCAATTGGCTCGCAATCGCCTGGTGTAGGTCGTGCATCCTATCACGCAGAGCTTGTAATGCCACTGATGTGAGTAAGGCTTCGGGCGTTGCTCCCACTAAAATATCACGATCCTCGGCGGTGAACCGTCCCATGCCATGTTCCCTTCTCCACGCGGTCGTTTAATATCGTTGCTAGCGTTAATTATGGCGCATGCTTAAGCACAGTGCAACTGAGTCGGCTGAAATTCTAGGGCAATCGCATTTTAAAAATGACTGTATCTTCACAGCGGGGTTTCACCCTGACCCCCGTCACTTTTCGCAAACGCTCATGTGTACACGTTGTGCAAAGTGGGACGCTCTCCCACACCCTGCAAAAGGCTTATGTCTTTTGAGACCATTTGTTTTCAACGCAATTGCGTTGAAAAAAGTAAGCTGTGAAAGTTTTGGTTGAGCTTTTTTTGGTCATTCAACGTAACTACTCAGAGGCAAAGCCCCTGCAACAAAAACCACGCGAAATCCCAAAGAGCCATAAAAGGGTAAGTCAGCAGATGTAAGGGGTTGCTACAGCGAACCCGTCTTTGGCAGAACGGGTGCCGTGTACGCATCCTTACCAGTCTCAGGAGTCTGTTGTTGCGGTTACACCCTTCTCCACTTTATTGGTGAAACATCAAAAGTCTCTGGCTAGCAAGATCGTAAGCCCACTAAAGGGGCTGAAAAACCTATCCGGTTGCAGCGCAAAAAGTGGCATGAGCCTTCGCAAAAAGCTGAAATTTATTCTAGTATATTCCTATAAGACGCTTATTATGGCGCACTCATATTTGTTGAGCATAATAATTGTTAATAGATGTAAACCTTTACTGGAATGAGCTTTTGATGCCACATGCAACGAAAAAGATACTGAACGATACAAAACGATTGCAAGCTCTGCGCCAAACGTGCCTGCTCGATAGCCAGGCAGAGGCGGCATTTGATCGTCTCACGCGCCTTGCAAGCCGTATAATCGGTGTACCGGTTTCGCTGGTATCACTGGTTGATGCTGACCGTCAATATTTCAAGAGCGCCGTCGGGCTGGATATTCAGCAGACACCGCTTTCGCACTCCTTCTGCCAGCACGTCGTTACCACTGGTGAACCGCTGGTCGTTGAAGATGCGCGTGAGCATCCTCTCGTCCACGATAATATGGCTATTCATGATCTGGACGTTATTGGCTATCTCGGTTTGCCCTTATCGACATCCGATGGGGTCGAAATCGGGTCATTATGCGTGATCGATAGCGAACCACGCCGGTGGACACAAGACGAAATCAATATTTTGAGTGAGCTGGCGACCTCGGTCATGATGGAAATTGAACTGCGCGTGAAGATGTGGATGCAACAAGAAGCCGGACGCGAACTCTCGCTGACCGATATGTACGGTAGCAAAGTGAGCGCGACCGCAACGCAAGCGTTCGGCGTGTATCGCGTTGTTGAAGAAGTTGGCAAGGGTGGGATGGCGCGTGTCTATCGCTGTCGTCACAAACTGCTCGATGTCGAAGTCGCGGTGAAAGAGATGTTGCCCGAACATGCCTCATCGCCCGATTTTGTGGAGCGCTTCAAGCGTGAAGCCGAGATTGTCTCGGGCTTAAAACACCCGAACATCGTGCGCGTGTTCGGCTTTGGGATGCAGGCGGATGATGCCTATATGGTGATGGAATATATCAACGGGCAACCGCTGGATCAATTGATCGCGAATTTAGGCAAGTTACCCCTGCAAATGACGCTCGACGTGTTGAGCGATGTCGCTGATGCGCTGGATTATGCCCACAAAAAAGACATCGTACATCGTGACATCAAGCCGGCGAACGTCATGTTGCGACAACGCTTAGAAGGTGGCTTGCCGATCGGTGATTATCACGCGACGCTGATGGACTTCGGCATTGCACGCATGGGCGATCAGCAAACGCGCCTGACCGCCGACTCGACAGTCGGCACGCTGGATTACATCGCGCCTGAGCAATTACAAAATCTGGATGAGCTAGATGGACGCGCTGATATTTACGGGTTAGGCGTGATGGCGTACCAGATGCTGACCGGCAAACTGCCGATCAAAGGCAATAGCGTCGCGCAACTGATTTACGCACACTTGCAAGATGAACCGGTACGCGCCAACGTATTGAATCCGGCTATTCCATCACACATTGCTGAGGCCATCCAGCAGGCACTCGCAAAAGACCCGAACGACCGTCCGCAGACAGCCAATGAATTCATTCAGATGCTGGTCTTTAAAGAAGGTCACACGAAAGCAGTCTAAGCTCACGGTATATGCGTGTGGCTATAATCCAACAACAGCGCGATCGACAGTGTGGGGTCGGTCGCGCTGTTATGTGTCTAATGTGTTGCAAGCAAGGCTTAGGCGGGATAGAACGCGCTTACGTCAGACTTTGCACGTCCCGTCAACGCACTCATCCAGCTCGACCCCGAAGAATCGATTGATCTGATAGCGATTGCGGGCGACGTAGCCATAGACGCGCTTGCCGATGCGCGTCATACCCGGCAGGTGTAAGATCACCCACAAGGGGAAGCCAAGCGGGACTGCTTTTAGCAGGCGGCGTGTGCCATAGTAACCCGCATAAACTGTATCATCTGCCATGACGTGGATTTGCCCCATCAAGTCCTCGTGATCGAGGTGCGGGTAGCGATTCTCGACCGCATCTTGCGCGTGTAAATCAAGAAATTCTACCTGATTGAACCAGTCCAGAGCCATGATGATGCGGCGCGTGTTCTGGCAAATGACGCAATAACCATCATAGAGCGCAGTAATCATAAAATCGTTGTGTCTCCTCGGCTAGCTCATGCCGATGCGCTACTGCGCCCGTTGAGCTTCGCCATCTCGGTGTAGATGATGCGGCGTGCGTCGTCCATCTCCTGTGCGAAAGAGACATTTTGCACGGCTTGCGCGTCAAAATTCTTGACAGCATCGAATACGGTCTTAATCATGCCACTCACGCCGAGTACGACAACCGGCCCCTGACGACCATCATCGCTGAGAGTCATCAGCTTGCGGAAGTTGTTGAGGGTTTCACGGCTGAAGAGCGCCCCACCCGGCACCTGTAAGCCATCGCGCACATCAATGATTGCACCGAACACCTGATTGCGTTCTTGCGAGATGCGCTTGATGGTTTTGAGGACGGTATGGAGTTCGTCCCACGTCCATTTACCGTTGAACTCGGCAAGCATCACCGTTTGCTGTTCATCGTCCCAATATAGGTCAATTGCCATGTTGTGCGCTCCTGAAAATCAAACGCTAGCATAATATCTCAGTATAGTGCTACTATATCCCGTCATTATAATAATCGTCTCAACGAGCCATGAGTAATGAGATAGCATGGTTTTTTCATCAAATTCTCAGGATGGGTACGCCGACAAAATACCGCTTCTATCAAAAAATAAAGGTAACTACTCAGGTCAATTGATTTACGCCAGCTTCTGCCCTCAAGACAAGCACGGTTGAAGTCGCTCTCCTAGCCACATAGTGGCGGTCGGGAGAGGGATTCAGGGTGAGGGCTGAGTGGTTACAAACAAAGGCTTTTTGGAATTTCGCATGGTTTTTGTTGCAGGGGCTTTGCTCCCATCCCCCCCCACAAGGAACTGTCGTTGATCTTGTTCATTTTGAACGCTACGCGTTCAAAAAAGCAAAAGTTTTGGCTCATGGGTAGAACAAGTGCATTCGGACGAGAGACGAGATGAAATTGACATTAACCCGCTTGAGATTAACGCGAAATTCATGAACGGCGACATAACCACTC
>DAOTTV010000027.1:0-26689 GCA_034437755.1 Anaerolineae bacterium
CCGGCGCAAGAGATTGCTGAGCGCATCGACGCGGTGATGCCACTGGCGCGTGTCCAGCGCAATTATGCCAGCGAAACCGCCCTGCGCTATCGCTATCGCGACGATAGCGGTGAAATCGGCATCATAGCCAGCGTGACGCAACCCTTTTGCGGTAATTGCTCGCGGATGCGCCTCTCGCCAGAGGGCGATATTTTCACCTGCTTGTTCGCCACTGGAGGCACAGACTTGAAGACACCGTTACGTGCCGGTGCCAGCGATGACGACATCGAGCAGATTATCCGTGCGACGTGGGGCGCACGCATCGATCGCTATAGCGAGGAGCGCACCGCCAACACCACACCGCGCGATAAAGTCGAGATGTATTACATCGGTGGCTGAGAGTAGATGACCGCTGTCCAGCGACACCTTGCGCGGATGGCGGTCACCTGATTGACCGTCTGCGATCGCTTATTCTCCGAAATTTTCTAACCCTTTGGTCATGAAAGCGATGGCTGTCCCCGTCGTCACACCGCCGAAAATACCCGTGCCAAAATCTGTCAGCGCGTCAATGCCTGAGACATCGGCGAAGCTGATGTACAGAAGCGAACTCGTCAACACATATGAGGCTACTAACGAGAGCATCACCACCCACCACATGCCGGATTCGCGCCGAATCAAGAAGACGGTGATGATCGGCAACAGCACGACCAGACCCGGAATGAACAAATACAGCGCGAGTGTGCCGCTATAGCTCAGTTGCACATTGGAGAAAATCTGGACTTGTACAGGTTCAGCCGTGTCTTCAAAGTAGTTCGGGTAAAGATAGGTCACGGTGCGCGTCTCAGCATCGACAACCCGCTCGACATCCGGCGCGTATTCGTTGATTCCGTAGACATTCATGTTGAAGCGATCATCATCAATATAGCCCCAGTATTGCACACAGCCTTCCCAATAATTGGCGATGGAATCTGCGCCGACTTCTTCGGCAGTGGGGCGTGTCCTGAAGAACAGATTACCGCCGGATAGGCTGAGGCGGTCGTTATCCTCAATCGTGAGATAATCAATATCAAACTCGAAGATCACCGGATGTACCCAACCGCACATCTCGACGATGGCACTTGACCCCAGCAAATTCAACACAGTGAGTACAAATAATAGGATGCCCAGTGTACCAACGGCTATCCTGCGACTGATGCCGACCGCCTCTGTATCTTGCCGGCTGATTTTGTTGTTCACGTTCATGTCAGTCATGTTTGCGCCTTTGGCTCAATCGGTTTAGAGCATTATATGCAGACGCAGGTGAACGTGCCAATGGCTTTGTAAAATCAGTATCGACGCAGTGCTAATCATCAGAGTATGATGAACGCTGGTACAGTTAGCTATCGGGTTAGAGTAGGGACAATATGGCACAGCAACGTTCGCAGACCAGTAACTACATACTGGGACTTATGAGTAGCTATGGCTATACGATCGTCAGCATCATCGTTGGCTTTTTCCTGACACCGTTTACACTCAGCATCATCACGCGGGAAGAGATGGGCATTGTCTCGGTTGCGATGACTATCCTCGCGTGGAATACCTTGTTTTACATGGGCATCAGCGGTGCGCTCAATCTTGAACTCTCACAGGAGTCAGGGCGTGATGATAATCTGGACAAGGTCAATCGTCTGTTGAGTACAGGCTTCTTCACTCAATTGTTGATCAGTACGGCGTTCTTGCTCGTCGCGTTACCTTTTATCGATTACTTTCCAGTTTTCTTCAACGTTAGTGACCGCTTCGAAGCGGATGCTATCCTGACGATGCTCACCCTGATTGCGGCGCTCAGTCTGGCGCGTGTTCATAGCATCTTCTCTGTGACTCTCTTTGCCTATCAGCAAATTCACATTGACAATCTCATCAAAATTTTCAATCTGGCGTGTAGTACCACAGTGACGATTTGGGCATTGCTCAATGGCTGGGGCATGGTGTCGATACCGCTGGGCGTGTTGGTGGCTAATGCGTTTTCGATCAGCATCAATGCCTTTCGTGCCTATCGTTTGATTCCCGGCCTTGATCTACGGCTGGCGTATTTTTCGTTTGGCACTTTGAAGGGCATGTGGGGCGTGGGCATCTGGACGATGATCGGATCGCTCGCGGGCTTGCTGGTGCGCGGGACAGATCAGGCGGTGGTCGGGCGGATTGTCTCCTTAGAGGCGGTGACTGTCTTTTTCCTCACGGCGAGTCTGTATACCCGTGCCGATCAATTCTTGCGTAAGACTATCCAGACCTCGCGCCCGATGCTCAGTCGTATGATCGGGCAAGGGCGCATGAAAGATGCCTACAAAACCTATCGGCAGATGTTCCAGTTATCGACAGGCTTATCGCTGGTGGTGGTGCTGGCGATCTGGGCGGGCAACAAGTCCTTTGTTGAGTGGTGGGTGGGTGCGGAAAATTATGGCGGTAATTGGCTCAGCCTAGCCTTTGCGCTCAACCTGTTGGCAAATATGTGGACACATGCCAATCGCACGATTCTACTAGCGGATATTAAAGCGCGGCAGGCGAACGTCACCTTCATCTTTGAGGCTGTTCTCAACCTCGTGCTGTCGATCATCATGACGCTACAACTGGGCATTGTCGGCACTGCGCTATCGACTGTGTTGGCGAATTTGCTCACCTCCTTCTTGATCTTGCCTTTCTGGGTCGCGCGCATGTTTGAAGTGCCGTATCGGGCGTTTTTCGTTGAGCAATACACGCCGATCGTGCGTGGCGCATTACTGTTGTTGCCCGTGACCATCTTGATGAAAGTCACCTCGGATGCGATGAGTGGCTTTCTGGGTGCGTTGGTCGGGGGTGGGGGTGTCGGGCTATGTGGGCTAGCGATCCTGTGGCTTCTCGTGCTGGATGCCCGTCTCAAGCGGCGTATCTCCGGCACAGTCGAGCGCGGATCAGAGCGCGTCATCGGGCGCAAGATCGTTCTCTATCGCGGTTGATGCCGGCTCGCTTGTACCCTAGACATTTCATCTAATCGTCGCCATAATCCAACGCAATTACTGAGCCATGCAAGGGGAAACCCATGAAAACACAGGTCGTGATCCCTGCTCGTTTACAATCGACGCGCTTACCGCGTAAAGTACTCGCCGATATTCACGGTAAACCGCTCATCCAGCATGTGTGGGAGCGGGTTCACGCGGCGCAGATGGTCGATGATGTGTTCATCGCCGTCGATGATGACACGGTGCAGGCAGTCGCGCAGGGCTTTGGCGCACAGGTCTTGATGAGCGACCCCGCTTGTCAGTCGGGTACGGAGCGCATTGCCTCGGTGTTGGATCAGCTAGATGCCGATTTCATCATTAATGTGCAGGGCGATGAACCGCTGATCCAGACGACCCTCATTGATGCGCTGGTGACGCGCTGGCAAGCCAATCCGGTTGATCTGGTCACGCCGATCTTTCGCATTACAGACGTGGATGATTTATTCTCGTCGCATGTGGTCAAGGTGGTGCGGGGGCACGACGATCGCATCCTGTACTTTTCGCGGCAGGCTGTGCCTCATCTGCGCGATGTGCCAGAGCCGGAATGGCTGACACAGCAAGCCTACTGGGGACACATCGGCGTATATGGCTATCGCCGGCAGGTGCTAGCAAATTATGACCAACTGCCCGCTAGCCCCCTCGAAGCCAGCGAAAAGCTAGAGCAATTGCGCTTTCTCGAAGCGGGCTATCAATTCCTCGCCGTTGAAACCGACTATCGACCGATTGCTGTCGATGTTGCCGAAGATTTAGAACACGTCCGCCAAATCCTAGCAAAGTGATGCAACCATGCCACATCAAACACGAGCTACACTGGGTCACGTTGTGCAGGATGTCCTGCGCCATGAAGCACAGGTGATCCTCACCGCCGCTGACCGACTGAACACAGCGACCTATGAACGCGCGGCGGAGATTTTACTCGCTCAATCTGGCAAGATCATCGTCAGTGGGGTCGGCAAGTCGGGGCATATCGGGCGCAAGATCAGCGCGACGCTGTGCAGCCTGGGATCGCCGGCGGTTTTCATGCACCCGTCAGAAGCCGTGCATGGTGATCTCGGCATTTATACCCCCGGTGATCCGAGCATCGTCATCTCGAAGAGTGGCACGACGAGCGAACTCGTCCAGTTGATTCCGATTCTCAAAGAGTTCGAATCGCCGATTATCGCCATCGTCGGTAATGTGGACTCGCCGCTGGCAACGATGGCGGATGTCGTCTTAGATGCGTCAGTAACGGAAGAAGCCGACCCCAACAACCTCGCGCCGACCAGTAGCACGACGCTGGCACTAGCAATCGGTGATGCACTAGCCGTGATGTTGATGCAGGCGAAAGACTTTAAGCCGGTTGATTTTGCGCGTTATCATCCCGGCGGTCAGCTCGGGCGCAACCTGCGTCTATCGGTTGCTGATGCCATGCACACTGGCGACAACTTCGCATGGGTGACACCGGACGCACCGATGAAGGATGTCATCATCGCCATGACGCAGTATCCGCTAGGGGCGGCGTGCGTGGTGGACGAGAAGCGGCGTTTGCTGGGTTTGATCACCGATGGTGACCTGCGACGGGCGCTTGTCACACATGAGGACATTATGGATGTTGCGATTGACGCGATCATGACGCACCAACCGACGACGATCACGCCCGAGTGCCTGCTGAAAGATGCACTGGAATTGATGGAAAAACGACAATCGCCGATCTCAGTTTTACCAGTGGTCGATGATCAGCAGTGCATCGGTTTGATACGCCTACACGATATTTACGCCTAACAGAAGGGCATCGCATGATACAACGAGTCGCAGTGACCGATGCAATCACGATTGGCGGTGAGCAACTGGTGCTTGCATCGGGGCCGTGCGCGGTCGAAAACGACCAAACGCCGCTACAAATTGCCGAAGAGATGTGCCGTATCACCGGTGAACTGGGCATCGGCTATATCTTCAAAGCCTCGTATGACAAAGCTAATCGCACATCGCACACCTCGTTTCGGTCGATCGGCTTCGACAAGGCGCTGGATGTGCTGAAGCAGGTGCGGGATACGTACAACGTGCCGATTTTGACAGACGTTCACGAACCTCAACAAGTTGCCGCCGTTGCCGAAGTCGCTAACGTGTTACAGATTCCCGCTTTTCTCTGCCGACAGACGGACTTATTGCAAGCCGCAGGCGAAACGGGCTTACCCGTCAAGATCAAGCGCGGGCAGTTCATGGCACCCGAAGATATGCAATACGCTGTCAATAAGATCACGGCGACCGGCAACGATAAAGTCATCCTAACCGAACGCGGTGTGAGCTTCGGCTATCATAATCTGGTGGTCGATATGCGCGCTCTGCCAATCATGCGCCAGTATGCGCCGGTGATCTTCGATGTGACGCACAGCGTGCAATTGCCGGGTGGGGGCGGGGGCAAATCTTCCGGTGCGCGGCACTTCGCGCCTTATCTGGCACGGGCGGCGGCTGGTGCTGGCGTCGATGGCTTTTTCATCGAGACGCACCCCACACCCCCTGATGCCCTCAGCGACGGCCCGAACATGATCCCCTTGAGCCAGATGCACGCCTTCCTTGATATGCTCCAGACTATCTGGCAAGCGAACCGTCCTTATGTGGAGCGTCTGTGATGCTGTTATCATCCGCATTGCGCGATCAACTCGCGCAGATCAAATTATTGGCACTCGATAGCGATGGTGTGCTGACGGACGGTGGCGTGTATATGCTCGATGATGGGCGCGAGTTCCGCCGCTTCAGCATCAAGGATGGACTCGGCATCAAGCAGGTGCAGGCGCTAGGGGTCGTCGTCGCTGTGATTTCTGCCAGTAGTGTCGCGGTCGTGCGCTATCGTGCCCAACGGCTCGGCATCGCGCATATTTATCTCGGCGAGTCAGATAAATTGGGACGCTTGAGCGCGCTCTGTGATGAGCATAACATCGCCCTCAAGCAAGCCGCCTATATGGGCGATGACCTGAAAGATATGGAAGTCATGGCGGCGGTCGGCTTTTCTGCCGCGCCTGCCGATGCTGTCGCTCAAGTCCGCCAGACTGCCAACTACGTCACGACGCTGGGCGGCGGGCATGGCGCTGTGCGCGAGGTGTGTGATGCGATTGTCGCCGTACAAAGTGAATGAGGAGGCTACGTGACATCCGTAGAGACAGAAACGATCAAGGTACTCGGCTTATCGCCATTTCCGCATCAGAATCACTACTATGATTATCTCAAACCCTACGACCACATTGATTTGACCGTCAGCAAAACGATTGATCCCGCTATTATCGTCGCACAACAGCCAGACATCGTGCTGACGCTGACGTGTCATCTGTGGGGATTAGTCGCCTGTATCGCGCAAGCCCGCGACCTGAAAATCCCGACCTTGCTCTTACAGGATGGCGTTGTCGAATGGCGGCATACATGGGAAAACCCGACCTTCGGGGCAGGCGGTAAAATTCCGTTTAACCAACCGATTGCCAATGACAAAATCGCGGTGTTCGGTTGGCGCACGGCGCGTACCTTCGATATGTGGGGCAATCAAGGCAAATGTGAGCCAATCGGCGCGCCCCGCTTCGATCATTATCTGACAGACCCCGTACCCCGTCCGCAACAGGCACGCACGCCCAAACGCCTGCTGGTGATGACTGCCAACACGCTGGGCTTCGATGATGATCAGCGCGAACTTGCAACCCGTGCTATTGCTGATGTCAAGCAGGCGATCGCCGCTGATGATCGCTGGCAACCAATCTGGCGCGTGACCAAGCATCTCGATGAGCAACTCGCGCTCACGGACGACTTCCCGCACTTGCGCGGGCAACCCCTGCGCGAAGCCTTTGCCGAAGCCGACGCGGTCATCACCACGCCTTCGACTGTCGCGCTGGAAGCGATGCTGGTCGGTCTGCCGACGGCGGTTATCGATTACACCAATAGCCCGATGTACGCACAGACCGGATGGTTTGTCTCAGCACAGGCACATCTCGCCCGCACGCTGGAAGAACTGGCACACCCACCCGCGACCCGCCTGCTATTTCAGGATGAAATCCTGCACAATAATCTGCTACACACCAGTCCAGCAACGCCACGCTTGCTGACCTTGATCGAGGCGATGGTCGTCATCGGGCGCGAAGCGCGTGCCAACGATACGCCGCTTGTCTATCCACCGCGCATCATGCCTTACGAATACGACGCGCAAACGCCACAGTCTGACCATATGAATTTACAGCGTCTCTATCCAGCGCATGAAGCCTTCCAGACGGATGATGTTGCTGAGTTACAGTATAAGCTCTCGGTGGCGAATCAGCGCATTGCGATGTTGTTGCGCCAAGTCGAAAATGTCAGTATCTCAAAGTATATCGGCAGTGCGGTGCGGCGCGTGTGGCTCGCCTATGACCGCTGGCGCAAGCGGCGCACGCGCTCCGACCTCACCGACCAATCATGAGTGTGAGGCGCCCGATTTCTTATCGAACATTCAACAAAACTCAGACGATGCACCGATAGAATCAAAGCAGAATTGTAACTGAGAAAGGTTTATTAGATGCCAGCGAATACGGAACCACAAACGCCAAAAGAAGGTCAGGAGTCGGTGTGGGATTATCCACGCCCGCCGCGCGTCGAGAAGAGCGATAAGCGCGTTAAAGTCATCTTCAACGGCGAAGTGATCGCAGATACGACGAACGCCTATCGCGTGCTAGAGACCAGCCATCCGCCGGCGTATTACATCCCGCAGGAAGATGTGAAGATGGAATACTTCAAGGTGACTGATCGCCGCACATGGTGCGAGTTCAAAGGGCGGGCAAAATATTGGACAATCACTGTTGGCGATAAAACTGAGAACAACGTCGCATGGTGCTACCCGACCCCGAACGAGCGCTTCAGCGCGATCAAGGATTACGTCGCGCTCTATCCCGGACGAATGGAGGCTTGCTATGTCGATGGCGAAGAAGTGCAAGCCCAAGCCGGAGATTTTTACGGCGGTTGGATTACATCGGATATTGTCGGCCCCTTTAAGGGCGGCCCCGGCACATGGGGCTGGTGAGTGATAAGCACACAGGGGGTCGCCTCGATCCTCTGTATGTCCACAAGGCAGATGTGCCTCGTGTCGCAAGCATATGTCATGGGTGACTGAAGCTCGGGTGTGTTACAGTGAAGGTAGAACCCGACCAACAACACAGGAACACACATGAAGACCACTTGCACAAAAGGCATCGACAACGTCGATCAAGCGTTATGGAAGCGACTGACTGACCCTCATCCCTTTGCCTCAGCCGGATGGTGTCGCTATGGCGAAGCTGTGCTGGATGATGACGGTTACTACGTGATGGTACACGATGATGACCGTGTGATTGCCGGCGCAATCTTCTGGGTGATCTATCGCGATGACTTCCCGATTGAGAATAAGACTGTCCGGCGCGTCTTTGATTGGTATATTCGGCACAACCCGATGCTCGTTGCGCGCACGGCGATCCGCACCGACTACAAAGGTATTTTCCTCCCCGCTGACCGTGATCTCGCCAATCAAGCCCTGCATGAGATTATGACCGTGGCGCATCGCCTCTTACAAGAGCATGGGTGTTCGTTTTTCTTCGCTGATTATTTTGAGGCAGATGAAATCGATCTCGATTGGGGCGATGTCATCAAGCTCAAGAACTTTCTAGAAGTCGGCACCAAGCTCGAACTCCCATACGAGACCTACGACGATTATCTGTTGGCGACCAAAGCGCGCAAGAAAAAGCACTGGAAGAATATCCGGCACAACACGCGCAAAGCGCACAAACGCGGCTTATCCGTCGTGATTGATAATCAACCGCCCCCGCGTGAGCGCCTGCACGATATGCTCTATCAGCAACGGTCAAAGTATGACGCGCTCAACCCGAATAATTACGAGATGGACGTTTACGAGCAATCCGCGCTCTTGCCTCATGAAATGCGCTGGATCAAAATCTATCAAGATGAGACGGAGCTTGTCGGCGCGGAGTTGGCGTTCATCTGCCAGCAGACTGGCGTATACTATCCGGGTTTGTTCGGGCGGGATGCGGATGTCGATTATGTCTACTTCCTCGCGTATTATACGGCGATTCGCTATGCGATCGAACAGGGTGCAACTGTCATGATCGGCAATAGCGGCTCGGAGCATTTCAAGGTGCGCTTGGGTTTCATCGCTGATCGGCGCAATAATCTGATCTTCTATCCAGCATCGCCGATTGCGCGTTGGTCGGCCCGCTGGATTGTGCGCGTCATTCGCTCACAACCCGATGTCTCGACCGCGACTCCCCCCGATCAACTCGATGATGATGATTGAGTCGCGTCTGGCTATCGGTTGAATGGTGCTTGGCGATCACGGCCTAGATTCGGTATCCTAAGCGTGAACACGACGAGGATGCTGGCGGATACGCCCGTCCTCACAACTGAGCGTTAGGATACTATTCTTATGTATGATGTGATTGTTATTGGCGGTGGCATTGTGGGTGCATCAACAGCCTATGCGCTGGCACGACAACAGCAAGATGTCCTCTTGGTCGACCAATTTGAGCCGACCCATAAGCGCGGTAGCTCCCACGGTGATGGGCGTATTGTGCGCTTTAACTATACCGAGTCGATTTACGTCGAGATGGCGAAACTGGCGTATCCGGCATGGGCGGCGCTCAGTGCGCGGGTGGGCGAGCCGCTGACACAACAGACGGGCTTGGTCGAATATGGGCCGGTGGGGTGCGAACCGATTGCGGCATCGGCACGGGTCATGAGTCAGCATGATATTCCCTTCGAGCGTTTGACGGCTGAGGCGGCGATGCAACGCTTCCCGCAATTCAAGTTTGTACCGGATAGCGATATTCTCTTTCAGGCAGATGGCGCAGTTGCCTTCGCTGATAAAACCGTGCGGGCGCTGTGGCGTTTGGTCAGCGAAGAAGGTAGCACGACGCAGACCAACACGCGCATTGACGATATAGCTGTGCATGACGATCACGTCACGCTGACGGATGCGGACGGGCAAAGCTATGATGCGCGTAAAATCGTCGTCACTGTCGGTGGCTGGGCGAAGCAAATTTGCGCGCAACTGGGGCTGGATTTACCGCTGAAGGTGACGCAAGAAGTGCTGACGTACTTCGCGCCGACCGATGACAGCGTGAGCCATCGCGTGGGAACGATGCCGACAATGGTCGATTATCATACGGATGCGCCTTTCTACTGCGTGCCGCAGGTCGATGTGCCGGGTGTCAAAGCAGGATGGCACCATACGGGCATGCCGGTCGATCCCGATCAACCGCAGGACGTTTCGCAACATCTGATCGACGGATCACGCGGGTGGATGGCACGCACCTTCCCGCATCTAGAAAACGATCCTTTCGAAGTGGTGCGGTGCTTATATACCGATACGCCGGATTTGCATTTCGTGATGGACACACACCCCGATCACGATCACGTCATCATCGGCGCGGGCTTTAGCGGGCATGGATTCAAGTTTGGTCCGACGCTGGGCGATTTGCTCGCACGGCTGACGCTCAAACAGGAGATGCCCTTGGATATGTCGCACTTCAGCATTGCACGCTTTGATGCACCGGAACAACTGAAGAAGCGCGTCGGCGCGTAGGGCAGTTGATCGCCCATTGTACGAATCAGGTGGGGCTTTGCTCCACCTGATTCATTTAGGTTCTTTCGTATCTTACGTGGTCAAGCTCTTTTTGTTCCCTTTTTGAAAAAAGGGAACGTCAAAATGAACAAGGTCAAGGAACGGCAGTTCCTTGTGGGGGTGCGGGGGCAAAGCCCCGACAACAAAAACCACGCGACATCCCAAAGAGCCTTCATTTATAGACAGATACAAGTCTGAAGATATAAAGGAAAATCATGCGAGTAAAAGCGGCAGTTCTTAAACAACCGGATGGACACTTCCATATCGAAACCGTCGAGCTGGATGCCCCCCGACGCGGCGAAGTGCGCGTGAAAATGGTGGCGAGTGGTGTCTGTCATAGCGATTGGCACGTCGCCAACGGCACCACCGAACACCCGATGCCCTGCATCGCTGGGCACGAAGGCGCGGGTATTGTCGATGCTGTGGGGCAAGGCGTGACGCGCGTGCAAGTCGGCGATCATGTTGCGCTCAGCTGGACACCCGATTGCGGCGAGTGCTTCTACTGCCAGCGCAATCAACCGAACCTGTGCGAGACCTTCACCGAACCGATCTGGAACGGTGTCATGCTCGATGGTACAGCGCGGGTGAGCCTCGACGGTGAGCCGGTGTATTTGTACTGTGGTTTGGGAACATTTGCCGAGTACAACGTCGTCAGTGAACAGAGTTGCATCCCGATTGACAAAGCCATTCCCTTGCCAACGGCGGCGCTCGTCGGCTGTGCTGTGGCGACGGGAGTCGGGGCGGCACTCTATACGGCAGACATCAAAGCAGGGGAGAGCGTCGTCGTCTACGGGGCGGGCGGCATCGGCTTGAACATCATACAGGGCGCGGCTTTAGCCGGTGCGACCAAAATCATTGCTGTTGACACTGCGCCAGAGAAGATGACCATCGCGCAGGACTTCGGCGCGACGCACGCGCTGATGGCGGATGAGAACACGCTGGCGCAGATTCAAACGCTGACAGGCGGCCGCGGTGCCGATCACGTCTTTGAGGCGGTCGGTTTGCCCAGCATCCAAGAAGCGTCGTTGGACGCAGTGCGCCCCGGCGGTATGCTGACGCTAGTCGGCTTATCGCCAATGGGCACAGGCACGAACTTACCCGGCGCGGTCATCACGCGCACCGAAAAGACGATCAAAGGCAGTTACTACGGTTCGGTTAGCCCCCGCCGCGACTTCCCCTTGTTTCTCGATATGTATCAGCAAGGGCGCTTGCAACTGGATGAACTGGTCAGCGCGACGTATACGCTCGACCAGATCAATGAAGCCTATGCCGAGATGCTTACAGGGCGCACGGCGCGCGGGGTGATCCTCTACAATTGAGGGCTGACATCCCAGAGCGCCAGAAGCCATCAATCAAATAAAAGGACATTTGCTCGCCTAAAGATTAATTTTTCATATGAAAGCCTAGCAATCTGCCGAGAATTTGGCTAATTTCATAATGACTGTTACACTATAACGCGTCATGTAACGCATTAGCCGTACTTACTTAACTTTAGGAGAGGCTCAATTATGATAAAACGTGTATTTGGCTTGGCAACCTTGCTCGCGCTCCTCGCGCTGGCTGTTGTCCCGGCAATGGCACAAGAATGTGATGATGAAATCGGTTGCATCGTCCTCGAAGATGACGATCCGATTGTGGTTGGTTATATGCTGACGACATCCGGCGCAACCGCCTTCCTTGGCGAAGATAGCCTTGGTGGGATTGAACTGGCGATCGAAGGGCGCGATGGCGAACTGCTCGGTCGTGAGATTGAACTGATCGGCGAAGATAGCCTCTGCACGGCAGAAGGTGGTCAAACAGCGGCACAACGTCTGGCGGCAGATGAAACCCTGACCGGTATTGTCGGGACTAACTGCTCGGGTGCGGCAACCGGCGCACTGCCGATTATCAGTGAAGCTGGGCTGGTCATGATTTCACCGTCGAATACCTCGCCGGCACTGAGTAGCACCGAAGAAGGCGGCGTATACGAACCCGGTTACTACCGCACCGCCCACAACGACCTGTTCCAGGGGTCGCTCGCCGCACGTTTCGCGGTCGATGTGCTGGAAACTGAAACGCTGGCAACCATCCACGATGGCGATGCTTACACCGAAGGTCTGGCAACGGTGATGGGCGAAACCTTCGCTGAACTCCAGGGCGAAGATGCGGTCGTCTTTGAAGGTGCGATCAGCAAGGGTGATGTCGACATGACCGCGATCTTGACGCAGGTCGCCGCCGCTAGCCCTGACATCCTCTACTTCCCGATCTTCGAGCCGGAATCGAACTTCATCGCGGCACAAGCCCGCACGATCCCCGGTCTGGAAAATACGATCATGATGACCGCTGATGGTAGCCTCGTCAGTAGCTTCCCCAACAACACCGGCGAAGCCGCACTGGGTATGTTCATGTCCGGCCCGGCCGTCTCTGGTGATGCTTATGATGAATTCCTCGAACTGTGGGACGAAGAAATCGGTGGTACGCCGCCGAGTGGCTTCCATGCACACGCATATGACGCAACCAACATGCTGTTGAACGCGATCGAAGAAGTGGCTGTCGAAGGCGAAGATGACACCCTGATTATCGGTCGTCAAGCTCTGCGCGATGCGTTGTCCAACGTTGAAGAATACGAAGGCTTGACAGGCGTGTTGACCTGCCAGGACGAAAGCCCCTTCGCAGGTGACTGCGCGACGGGTGAAGCGCTGGCAATCTTCGAGCTGACGGAAGGCGTTGTCGATGGTGACACATGGTTGCCGCCGATCGTCTGGACACCGACTGACGCAGAATCCGAAGAGTAAACACGCGCTTTTAAACGCATAAACAGCATAAGAGCCAGATTGCAGCGACGCGTCTGGCTCTTTTTATGACCTGTGTTTGTGCACTCCAACGGTTTGTGTCGGCGTATATTCGGGCAAAATGCCGACTCATTTTTGCACACGATCACAGTAAAATATCGCGCTCAGCGGCAATAGCTGGTGCATTTTAGAGATGAGCTGTGGATTTTTAGCATGCCTTGTATCTTCTAACAATCAACACCTTATCACTAAATTGTTGTTGTTATGCTCGTAGACAGACAATATGGACTGAACAACCACAATACTTAGGATTTGTGGCTATCAAGGACTCTTTCGTTATGAATACAAATGCAGAAAAGTTTTCACTCAATGATTTTTCGTGGGTTGATTTCATCATCAATATCCTGCGAATTGCCATTATATTATTAGTCATCATCGGCTCGTTTAATACACTATCCGCCGGCACGTTCACGCTGGAACAGTGGGTCGGGCTGTTCATCTCTGGCTTGGCACAGGGGAGCATTTACGCGCTGATTGCGCTGGGATACACGCTGGTTTACGGTATCCTGCTGATGATCAACTTCGCTCATGGCGAAGTGTTCATGGCGGGGGCCTTCACAACAGTCTTTCTAGCGCAATGGTTCGATAGCATCGGCTTTTTGAACGCGCAACCGATCCTGGCTATCCCATTATTGATATTGTTCGCAGGTCTGGTCTCGATGACGGTGGCTATCCTGCTCGAGCGCATCGCCTATCGCCCCCTGCGCGGGTCGCCGCGTCTTGTGCCCTTGATTACAGCAATCGGGGCATCCTTCTTCTTACAATATACTTTTCGCGGTTTCTACGGGTCGAACTTCCAGTCTTATCCGACGGTCGATATTTTGCAGGGATCGTGGATTATCTCCGGCGTTTCTGTGCCGCGGGCGAGCATGTTCGTCTTTTTCTCGGCATTGGTGTTGATGTTCGCGCTGTACTGGGTGGTTGAACAGACGAAGATCGGTAAAGCGATGCGCGCCGTCTCCGAAGATAAAGAAGTCGCCAAGCTGATGGGGATCAACATCAACTTCGTCATCATGGTGACCTTCGCCATCGGCGGGGCGCTGGCAGGCGCGGCAGGGGTCATTAACGGCATGTTACGTCCGCAAGGGGTGTACTTCTTCATGGGCTTCATTCCGGGGATTAAAGCCTTCACAGCGGCGGTACTCGGCGGGATTGGCAATGTGCGCGGCGCGATGCTCGGTGGCTTATTCTTAGGCGTGATCGAAGCGATCGGCCCTAATCTCGTGCTGACGGGTCTCGGTATTCCGGGCGCGAATCAACTGAAAGATGTGATTGCGTTCACCATGCTCGTGCTGGTCTTGATCTTCCGCCCGCAGGGTATCTTAGGCGAACGTTTATCAGAGAAGAAAGCGTAACACCATGACAGACAAACCCAAGCACCAAACATTTCTGGAGACGTTCAACTGGCGTTATGTGCTACAAATCGGCGCGCTGACCGGCATAATCTTGCTCTACGTCGGTATGATTGGCATGTTGGAGTCGTTCAATCGCCGTGAAGTCGTGCGCGATTTCGTGACGCTCAGTCAAATACTGTTGTTCGCACCGGCGTTCATCGGTGGCTTCTGGACGGCACGGCGCATTGGTGAGGCGCATAACGCGCTCGTGGCGATCGGCGCGGGTGTCGCCGTCGGCTTACTCTCGACGGTTTTCACCTTGATGATGCTGGGGCTGAGTCAGCTGGTGGACATCAACGATATTCTGGTCAATATCAACCGCGATTGGGTTGAGGTGATTACCTTCGACAATCGCAATGAATTATTCACCGGCATCTCCTATCTGGTGGGGGCGCTGGTATTTGCCGGTGGTCTCGGCGGCGTGTTGAGCCAACTACCACGCCAAATCCGCACCGGTCTGATCTTCGGCTTGTCGTTCACTTTGCTTTTCGGCACACTCGGCGATACGGTCAGCCAGATTATCGAGGAAATCTTCGATCTCTTTGGCGAAAACTTCATTGATTGGTTCGATGAGACCTTCGGTGATGAGCCGGTGGATTTCATCTTCCGGCGTGGCTCGCTTTTACAAGCACCAACGATCATCATCTTCGTTTTGACCACTGTCTCCGGCACACTGTGGGCCTTCTTCGGCAATAATGTTACATCAAGCTATGCCGAACTGCCACCCCAGCAGAAGCAGAATACACAACGGGTTGGCATGGTGCTATTCTTCGGCTTGCTACTGGTGTTGCCGTTCCTCGTTGGGCGGGCGCTGAGCGATGTGCTGGTGCTGATCGGTCTGTATGTGCTGATGGGCTTGGGCTTGAATATCGCGATTGGTTTGGCGGGCTTGCTCGATCTGGGCTACGTGACTAACTTCGCCGTCGGCGCGTATGTGATGGCGGTTCTCACGTCAGAAACCGCCCTCGGGCGCGGGCCTGAATTCATAAACTTCTGGTTTGTGATACCGATCGCGCTGATTGCCGCGATGTTCACGGGCTTCCTATTCGCCGTCCCCGTGCTTAAAATGCGCGGCGATTATCTGGCGATTGCGACGCTTGGCTTCGGCGAGATTATCGGTAAACTCGCCGTGTCCGATTGGCTCAAGCCGCTCATTGGTGGCGCGCAAGGCATCCAGAAAATCCCGAAACCGATCTTCTTCGGCACGGAGCTGGTCAACCCTGAGCAACTGTACTACGTGGTGCTGGCGGCGTGTCTGGTGACGTTGTTCGTGTCGATCCGCATCAATAACTCGCGCACTGGTCGCCAGTGGATGGCTATCCGTGAGGATGAAGACGTAGCGGCGGCAATGGGTATCGATACCGCCCGCGCCAAGCTACTCGCCTTCACGCTATCGGCGGCGACGGGCGGGGTTGCTGGGGCGATTCTCGCCGCAAAAGTTGGGACGGTCTTCCCCAATAGTTTTATCGTGCTGGTATCGATCAACGTGCTGAGCTTGATTATCGTCGGCGGCATGGGTAGTAATCCCGGTGTGGTGCTGGGCGCGTTCGTACTCATCGGCATGCCGGAACTCCTGCGCGAATTCACCGAATATCGCTGGTTGCTATACGGCGTTCTCTTGATCTTCATGATGGTCAATCGCCCTGAAGGTTTATGGCCCTCACAGGTCACCCGCCGTGAGATTAACAACCCCAGCGTTAACCGTAACGTTGAGCTAGACGTGAATCCCACACCCCGCACCGAGAGTCCAAATGTAACTGACTAACAGCGACGGGCATGGTCAGTGTGATCATGCCCATGATAGAGGACACACGACATGAGCCAAGAGAAAACAGAGCAGACAAACGTGGATAACATCTTATCCGCACGCGGCATGACTAAGCGTTTCGGCGGTCTGATCGCGGTGAACCATCTCGATTTTGACATTCCGCGTCATTCGATCTCCAGCATCATCGGCCCCAATGGCGCGGGCAAGACGACCTTCTTCAACTGTATTACAGGCTTCTATCAGATTGATGAGGGCGAGGTGATGTTCGATGGCGTTCGCCTGAACGGGCGCGAACCACATCAGATCACCCGCGCTGGTATTGCGCGGACATTCCAGAATATTCGCCTGTTCAATAATATGACAGCGATCGAGAATATCATGGTCGGGCAAGAAGCTAACCTGAAATCGTCGTGGATTGGCGCGATCTTCGGCTTGCCGGCGACACGCCGCGAAAACCAACAATCCGAAGCCAAAGCGCGCAAGCTACTACAGTTCGTCAGCTTGCAAGGCAAGGGCGATTGGCTGGCGAAGAACTTGCCTTATGGCGATCAACGCCGGCTCGAGATTGCGCGGGCGCTCGCCAGTGATCCGCAATTGATCCTGCTGGATGAACCGACGGCAGGCATGAATCCTAAAGAAACAGCGGAGACGACCGAATTCATCCGGAGCTTGCGCGACCAGTTGAATATTACAGTCGTGCTGATCGAACATGACATGCGCGTGGTGATGGGCATCTCAGAGCATATCACAGTGCTGGATTATGGCAGTAAAATTGCTGAAGGCTTGCCGGAAGACATCCAGAATAACCCGGATGTGATCGAAGCCTATCTGGGTAGTGGTGCCGCCGCCGCCGCAAAGATCGAGGTGGATTGACATGGCATTACTCGAATTACACGACGTTCACTCATATTATGGCAACATCCACGCGCTGAAGGGCATCACGTTCTCGGTAGCACAGGGCGAAATCGTCTCGCTGATCGGCTCTAACGGGGCGGGCAAGACAACCACGCTCCGCACGATTTCAGGCTTGATGCACCCGCGCACGGGCACGGTAATCTACGATGGCGACGACATCGCCCAGTTTGAAGCGCATAACATGGTATCGAAAGGTATCGCGATGGTGCCTGAAGGCCGCGGCGTTTTTGCGAAGATGACCGTTGCCGAAAATCTCGATCTAGGCGCGTACTATCGCAACGATGCCGCCGGCATCAAGAAAGATATGCAATATATGTACGAACTGTTCCCGCGCCTTGCCGAGCGACGGACGCAACTCGCCGGTACGATGAGCGGGGGCGAACAACAGATGTTAGCGATGGCGCGGGCGCTGATGGCACGCCCACGCTTGCTCCTGCTCGATGAGCCGTCTATGGGACTCGCGCCGGTCTTGGTCGATCTCGTGTTCGATACCGTCGAGCGCATCAAGCAAGAGGGCATGACTATCCTGCTCGTAGAGCAGAACGCGCACATGGCGCTACAGATTGCGGATCGCGGGTATGTTCTGCAATCGGGCGAAATCGTCCTCAGCGATACCGCCGACAAATTGCGTCGCGATCCGCTCGTGCAGAAGACATATCTAGGCGTTGAGTGACGCATCAGGAGTGACAGACGATCATGACACAGGTTCGGTTCTTATCTGCACGCGATATGATACAAGCCCTGCCCATGCCCGATGCAATCGCCGCGATGAAATCGGCATTTGCTCAGCTGGCGACGGGCAAGGCGAACATGCCGCTTCGGGCACGTACGGCAATCGGTGCCGATCAAGTGTCGCTGGCGATGCCTGCCTACCTGAACGAGAGCCAAGCTCTGGCTGTCAAAATTGTGAACGTCTTCCCAGATAATGTCCAGCGCAATAAGCCGATCATTCACGCGGTCGTCAATGCGTTTGATGCCGAGACCGGCGAACTGATCGGCATCATGGAAGGCCGTGTGTTGACGGCTATCCGCACCGGTGCGGGCGCGGGCGCGGCGACTGATGTCCTCGCCCGCCGGGATGCGCGCACGGTGGCGATCATCGGCAGTGGTGTACAGGCGCGAACGCAGTTACAGGCGGTTTGCGCTGTGCGCGCGATCGAACAGGTGTATGTCTATAGCCCGACGCTGTCGCACGCGCAGGCGTTCGCACAGGAGATGGCGGGGCAGGCGGCTATACCTGCGGCGATCACCGTCGCTGAATCGCCTCAGCAAGCCGTAGCAACTGCGGATATTGTCTGTACGGCGACGACTGCTAGCCAACCGGTGTTCGATGGGCATGATCTCAAAGCGGGGGCGCACGTCAACGGCGTTGGCTCATATACGCCGACGATGCAGGAGATCGACGAGTGGACACTCCAACATGCCTTAATCACTGTTGACTCGCGTGAGTCGGTCTTGGCAGAGGCGGGCGAGATCATCATCGCGATGGCTAATGGCACGATCACCGAAGATGATATTCATGCTGAAATCGGCGCGATCATCGCCGGACAGCGCACCGGACGCACGAGCGATGAGCAGATCACATACTTCAAGTCTTGCGGAGTCGCTGTGCAGGATGCCGCCGCCGCGACGATCGCGATTGCGAATGCCAACCGCCACGATCTCGGCACGCTCCTCGATTTATAGCCGCTGACAGCGCTTTGCTTCTTTCCTTCCTTATTATGTCATCAGTTGTGGATATATCCCCTGCGCTGATCGTCTTCGACAGTACGAGCGTTTATAGCGTTTGTAAAAAATAACAAATCTCAACACTATCTCTCCATGTTTGGTGATTTAATGAGATGAGATAGTAAAAAACATGTAAATTTGCTCGAGGTCTACGAGAGACTTGTCAGAAGGTGTTTTCTTTGACCCAAGTTCTGACGGATTGTAAGGGCGGCCGTTGTGTAACGGGTTCGCTCTAGCAAACCCTTACGACAATGCTCATGACAACTTGTTCGTAGTCCCATGTGCTCGTATCACTTGCTCATGAAGCACAACCTAACTTTCACTCCGGTTACGCCTGATTATATTGTCAGGGGGTATAAACTATGCTGAGGCGTTTCACTAACATTTTCACATCTCGCATTCAGTACCAACTACTGATCCCGATTATTCTACTGGTGGTCATCCCGACCATCTTGACGGGCTATGTGTTGAGTTCTGAACTGTTTGAATCTGATCTTCAAGCCTTGAACTTGCAGGAAGAACTCGAAACTGAGTTGCTCTCGCGTGAAATTAACTTATTTCTGGGCGGGCTAGATGACGATTTGCTGATTTTGTCCACTTTGCAGAACACAACTGCGCTCGCACAGGCGATCCTCGTTGATGATGCAGTGGCAATCGAACAAGCATCAGATACGCTGGCGCAGGAATTCCAGTCGTTCGCACAAGCTCGCGATGTCTACGGACAAATTCGCTTCATCAGCGCGACGGGCGCATCGGCAGGTAACGAAGTTGTGCGTGTCGATTATGATCTTGAGACGCGCAATGCCGAAGTTTTCGAAGGATCGTTTAAAGGCGACCGTGGATATTACCTGAATACAGTCGGCTTGGCGGAGAATGACATTTATATTTCGCCTGTTAATCTCAACCGTGAGGGCCAACCGCCCCAAATTGAAGTCACCGGCGATGTCGCAGACGGGCAAGCGGTGAGCAATCAACAACTTGTGCCGGTGGTACGTTACAGTAAACCCATCTTTGCCGAAAACACAACCAGCGGTCGCTATGAGTTAGCGGGTATTCTGGTGATGAACGTCTACATGGAGCGCCTCTTCGAGCTATTAGAGCTACAGGGAGATGCGTCTAGTGTTTTCTTGCTCAATAACGACGGGTATTATCTGTATAACAGTAACCGCCCCGAGATCACGTTTGCCTTCGAGCCTGATATAAGCGAGCTTAATCGTCCGCAGGGCGATGCTTTCGCGGTGGATAACCTGATCTCAGAAGATTTTGCCAATGCCGTGCTTGATCCGCGTGGGGTCGATCTTGCGCGTGACATCACATACGATGTCGGTGAGGAGAGCTTCATCACCCACGCCGAGACGATCCGCCCGCCGCGCGCTCCCGCAGATTATTACTGGGTGGTCGGCACAGCACAAACTCAGCAAGCCATCATCGCCCCCCTGCAACGCCGAGTGCTGACGACCGGTATCCAGATTGCACTGGTGGCACTGGCGGCGGCAGGCATCGGGACGGTGCTAGCGAACCGCATCACACGTCCGATTTCTGTCATTAGTGAACGCGCACAGCGCATCGCCGATGGGCAATATAACACGGATGTGGATGCTGATGTGGTCAACCGCCACGATGAGATCGGGCAGTTGGATCGCGCGTTTAGTGATATGGCACGACAAGTATCAGAATCAGTGACGATGCTCGAGAGTCGCGTGCAATCGCGCACGCAGGATTTAGCGACATCCGCTGAAATTGCACGGGCGGCGAATCAGGTGCGCGACCGTGGCGACTTGTTGAGCCTGACGGTGAACCTCATCCGTGATCGCTTCGACTTCTACTACACGCAGGTGTATTTGATCGACGAAACGCGACAGTATGCCGTGCTAGCAGATGGGACGGGATATGTCGGTCGTCGTCTGTTGTCGCGTCAACACCGCCTTGAGCTAGATGGCACCTCGCTGGTCTCGACTGCGATCGAAAATGGTGAACCGGTGATCGTGCAGAATACAGAAGCGGATGATCGCTGGCGACCGAATGACCTTCTGCCAGAGACGCGCTCAGAAGCGGTGATCCCACTGCGCGCACAGGATACAGTGATCGGTGCGCTCGATATTCAGCACGATCAGCCGAACATCTTCAACCCTGAGACGGTGCAACTCTTCCAGACACTAGCCGAGCAACTCACCGTGACCTTCGAGAATGTGAATTTGCTCGATAACGTCAGTGAGCGTGCGAAGCAACTACAAACCGTGTCGGAAGTCGGCATCTCGGCATCGACTGAGATTGACGTGCCGACTATGTTACGCAATGCGTGTAAACTAGCACGCGAGAACTTCAACCTGTATCACGCGCATGTCTACTTGCTCGATAAGTCCGGCACGCGCTTGAACTTGGCGGCAGGTGCTGGCGAAGTAGGCCTGGAGATGGTTGCGAATAAGCATCGCATCGCCATGAATAAAGAGGGCAGTCTGGTAGCGTCTGCCGCCCGCACCCGCGAAGGTATTGTGGCAAATGACATCACCAACACTGAGGACTTCTTGCCGAACCCGCTTCTGCCGGATACCCGCGCCGAGCTGAGCGTGCCCATGCTCGTCGGTAATACTTTGATTGGCGTGTTCGATTTCCAATCCGATCAAGTCGGCTTCTTCACTGAAGCGGATGTGCAAGTCTACGGCATCCTGGCATCACAGCTCGCGGTCGCCGTGAATAACGCTAACCTGTTCCGCAACGTGCAAGATATTCAATCGGCGATCGATCAACACGCGATTGTGGCGCAGACCGATCAGACCGGCATCATCACCTATGCTAATGACAAGTTTGCCGAAGTCTCACAATACGACATCGACGAACTGATCGGGCAAGACCACCGCATCATCAATAGCGGCTATCATAGCGAAGCCTTCATCCGTAATCTGTGGGTGACCATCGCTAAGGGTGAAACGTGGCAGGGCGAAATTCGCAATCAAGCCAAAGATGGCACGTATTACTGGGTGGATACGACGATCGTTCCCTTCTTAAATGACGAAGGGAAGCCGTATCAATACATTACAATTCGCAGTGACATCACTGAGCGTAAAGAAGCCGAAGCGAGTCTAATCAACCGCGCCCAAGAACTAGAAGCTGTGGCGAGCGTCAGCGCGCAGATGACCAGCCAGCTTGATTCTGATGAACTGCTGTGGACAGTGGCGAACTTGACCAAAGAGAACTTCGATCGCTATCACGCGCACATCTATCTATTCAATGAAGCGGGGACACACCTCGAACTGCGGGCAGGTGCGGGCGATATCGGGCGGATGATGGTTGATCGGGGGCATCGCATCGCGCTCACGGCATCTAGTATCGTTGCCCATGCCGCCCGTGATCGCCGGACAATCGTCAATCCCGATGTGATTAACGCGGAAGACTTCTTGCCCAATCCATTCTTGCCGGATACGCAATCTGAGCTAGCTGTGCCGATTATGTACGGCGACGAGTTGCTGGGTGTGCTGGATGTGCAGGACGATAAACCGAACCAATTCACTGATCTGGAACAACAGGTCAAAGAGACACTGGCTAATCAAATCGCGGTGGCGATCAAGAATGCCGAAGCCTTCGCTGATGTGCGCCGCTCGCAACAGGAAGTCGATCGTATCTTCAACTCGACATTGGATATGCTCGGCTCGGCAAACTTCGATGGCTATCTTGTTCGCCTGAACGATGCGTGGGAAGCGACACTGGGCTGGACACGCGAGGAACTGATGTCGCGTCCGTTTGTCAGCTTCGTGCATCCTGATGATGTCGAGAAGACACAGGCTGAGTCGGCGAAGATTGGCGAGGGTGTGAAGACGATCCGCTTCACCAATCGTTATCGCACCAAATCGGGCGATTATCTCTGGCTATCATGGAATGCGACACCTGATGTGGACGCGGGACTCATCAACTTTGTGGCGCGTGACATCACCGATGAGCGCGCGGCACAAGCGGAAATCCGCCGTATTTCGTCACTGGTGGAAACCTCCACTGACTTTATCGGTAATGCGACACTAGATGGAGCAATCGAGTACGTTAATCCAGCGGGTGTAGAGATGGCTGGTTATGACTCATTAGATGAGATCATCGGCAAGCCGATCACGATTCTCCAGACAGACACCGAGATGCGAGAAATATCTGAGACCGCGATCCCATATGCGATGGAACACGGTGAATGGCGCAAGGAGTATCATCTCAAACGGCGCGATGGGTCACTGTTACCTGTTGAGCAGACGATTTTCTTGATCTTCGATGAACAGGGCAATCCAAATGGTGTGGCAACCATCATGCGCGATATTACCGAGCGTCAACAATCCGAACGGGAAATCCAGCGACGCGCGGCAGAATTAGAGACGGTCGCCCGCGTGAGTGCGGCGACGACGACTATCCTCGACGTGCAAGAATTGCTGGATGCCGTCGTGAACTTGACCAAAACTAGCTTCGGTCTGTATCACGCGCACATCTACTTCTATGACGAACAAAAACAGGCGATGGTGCTAGCGGCTGGCGCAGGCGATGCCGGACAAGTCATGAAGGATCAAGGTCACCGTATCCCGCTCGATAATCAGAGCAGTGTGGTGGTAGAAGCCGCGCGAACAAAAGAGGGTGTGATGGTTAACGATGTGTTCGAGGGTGAGAGCTTCTTGCCCAATCCACTCTTGCCAGAGACACGCTCTGAGCTTGCTGTGCCGCTGATCGTCGGTGATGATCTGATCGGCGTGCTTGATGTGCAATCGACCGAGGTCGGACACTTCACCGATGAAGATGTGCAGATCAAGACGACGCTTGCCGATCAAGTCGCGGTGGCTGTGCGTAACGCGCAAGCCTTCGAGCGCGAACGGCGCACAGTCGAACGACTGCGTGAGGTTGATCGCCTCAAGCAAGAGTTCCTTGCTAATATGAGCCACGAGTTACGCACGCCTCTGAACTCGATCATCGGCTATAGCGAAGTCTTGCTAGATGGGGTCGATGGTGATCTGACAGACGATGCAATCGAAGATGTCGATGCGATCTATACCAGCGGTCGCCACCTCTTGAGCATCATCAACGA
Source organism: Anaerolineae bacterium (assembly GCA_034437755.1). Taxonomy (GTDB): domain Bacteria; phylum Chloroflexota; class Anaerolineae; order Aggregatilineales; family Phototrophicaceae; genus JAUZRW01. The sequence goes on from DAOTTV010000027.1 coordinate 24,271, forward strand.
AATCCTCGACCTTGCGAAAATCGAAGCGGGTCAGATGGAGTTGAGCTTCAAAGAGTTTGATCTGACGAACCTGCTGGATGATGTGGTGAAAGCTAATCAAATCCTCGTCAAAGATAAGCCGGTCGAGATGCGCCTCGTCGCTGAAGACGATATTCCGTCGGTGTATATCGATCAGGTGCGGATCAATCAAGTGATGCTGAATCTCGTCAGCAACGCGACCAAGTTCACCGAAGAAGGGTCGATCACGGTACGCTACGGGATGCACGGTCAACAAGAAATCTACGTGCGGGTAGAAGATACCGGTATGGGTATGGGTGATGAACAACTCGAAGTCATCTTCGAGCGTTTCCGTCAGGTCGATGGCTCGTCAACGCGCCGCGCCGGTGGTACCGGGCTGGGCTTGACCATTACCAAGCAACTGATCGAGATGCACGGCGGGACGATCCACGTCGAGAGTGTGCCCGATGTCGGCACGACATTCTGGTTCACCTTACCGACGCTCGATCGTGCTAAGCACGCACAGGAAAACGGTCACCTCACCGGCAGGCTAGAGCCAGAAGCCGGCGACTGATCCCTGCTAACGCATTGTGACTGCAAGATAACACAGGGATAGGGCAAACCTTATCCCTGTTTAAACGAAACGCTCTTATGTAGAACGTGTGCTGGCGTATCTCAGAGCTTCGCTTCGAACCCCACGACCTTTACATATGAGCCAAACTCAAGGGGGACATACTGAGCATGAGTCGAATAGTAGTCATCGAAGATAACCCGCAAAATGCCCGCATGGCGGATAAGCTCTTACGACGCGCGGGGCATGAAGTCGTCATCGCTGAAGATGGCGAAACTGGCTTGACGGTCGTTTTTGAACAAGCGCCGGACTTGGTGCTGATTGATCTAGGATTGCCTGATATTGACGGGCAGACGGTCATCTCGCTCATTCGCCAAAATGAGACACTCGCGCAGATGCCGGTCATCGCCTTCACAGCGTGGCCACAGACGACCGCCCACGAGATGGCGAAAGCCTACGGGTGCGATGGTGTCATCACGAAGCCGATTGATACGCGCCAATTTGCCGCTCAGATCGAAGCCTATATCCACACCACCCAGATACCCTAGCATTCTGCGGTATAATAGACTGCCGATCGCGATCGTACCCTGTGTGCGTCGTGGAATTTGCTTAGACTGAACGTGAGCCAATGGAGTTCGATTGTGTTGAAAGAGGATACATCCGCGCTGGATAATAACGCACCGCATGATTCTGTGCCGACCGACCGTTATACCTATTCAGAACTTGCCGATATCTACAATCAAGCACGGGTTGATTATATCGTGCCGATGCCGATGAACGGTAAACGTATGGAAGAGTACGTTGTCGCCTATGACATTGAGCTGAACGCTTCGATGGTGGCTGTCGATACCGACGACCACCAACCCAACGGCATCTGTATGCTGGGCATCCGTGACGATCGCACATGGATCACACGTCTTGGGGTCATACCCGCACGGCGTAGACGGCGCACGGGGCAGTTCTTGATGAAAACGCTCATTGACGAGTCAATCAAACGCGATAAAAAACGGGTGCAACTCGAAGTCATCAAAGGCAATGACCCGGCTTATCGTCTCTTTGACAAACTCGGTTTTATTGTCACCCGCGAGTTACTGGTCATTCGTCGTCCACCGGGGCAACTCGCGGAAGCCTTGCAGGTCGGCGCGGATGTGATCGTCTCTGAAATCCCCGATGATGACATCTGGACAGTGTTGCAACAGCGCGAGACTAATGCCGCATGGACCGAAGAAACAGCCTCGCTCAAGAATGCCGGTAACATGAAAGGCTTGCACGTTACTTTGCCATCTGGTGAACAGGGGTGGGTGATCTTCCAACTCCTGCCGTTCCAGCTATCGCACTTCGTCCTATCGCCGGATGTCAGCGCAAAGATGACACAAACGCTGATCGCCAGCGTACATACCCAGTACCCCCTGCGTGATACCAAGATCGAAAATGTCCCCACCGATCATTATTCTTGGCCCTTCTACCAGAAGCTCGGGTACTTTGAAGCCTTTAGCCGCATCGAGATGGTGCGCCACTTAACCTGAGAACAGAGCCATACACCGCCAACTAGCCCTGAAACAGCTTGCCATGTTTGTAATGTGATATTATTAACATTTGCTCATTTTTTGCCTGATGTTTGATGATGCTTTATAATGGGCGATGAAGAGTGTTAACTTTGATCAACTACTGTTTTCAGGAGATTATTTAATTATGGTTACGGAGCAATTCTCGCCCCCGACGAGTGAATGGTATCATCCTACCGAAGATGTGATAAACGACGCTCATGTCCCCGATTATGATGAAGTCTACCGCGAAGCGCAGGATGATCTCGAAGCCTTCTGGGCCGAGCGTGCCGGCGATCTAGAGTGG
>DAOTTV010000028.1:0-45238 GCA_034437755.1 Anaerolineae bacterium
GATGTCTCCCCTGCACCCCAGTTTTGCCGACCGCAAAGCGTTCGGCGGGTACAGGTTCAAAGGACGATCGTCCTTTGTGGGGGTTCGGGGGCAACGCCCCTGAGTAGTTACAAATAAACAGAGGATAACTTATGACTTCACTCGCTGTTGTGAATAGTGCGATTGGTAAGGAACTTGCACCGATTACCTATGACTTCTCGCATCGTGATACGGTGCTATACGCGCTGGGAGTCGGTGCGCCGGCAGATTGGCTGGCACAGGATGAACTCAAATTCGTGTACGAACTGCATCATGATTTTCAGGCATTGCCGACGATGCCTGTGATCTATAGCAACGCCATGATCGAAGATATTGTGAAGGGCGATATACAGGGTATCAAGTTCAACCCGATGATGCTCGTACACGGCGAACAAGTGCTCGAAATTCACAAGCCTCTGCCGACAGCAGGCACGATCACCTGTACGCCTAAAATCCGCAACATCTATGATAAGGGCAGTGGTATGTTGATGGTCAACGACGTGACTTGTGTCGATGAGACGGGCGAAACGGTCGCTGTGACGACTGCATCGATGTTCATACGGGGGCTAGGCGGCTTCGGGGGTGAGCGCGGCAGTAGCGAGGCGGTGCAGATACCTGACCGTGCGCCGGATACCGTACATGAGGAACAAACGCTGACGACGCAAGCCTTGCTCTTCCGCCTCAGTGGTGACATCAACCCACTACACGCTGACCCGAATATGGCGCAGGTCGGCAACTTCGAGACACCGATTTTACACGGGCTAGCGACACATGGCTTCGCTGGACGCGCCTTGCTCAAGCATATGGCTGATAACGATCCGTCGCGCTTTAAGCAGATGGCGGTGCGCTTCAGCAAAGAAGTATATCCGGGCGAGACACTCGTCACCGAGATGTGGCGTGAGGGCGATCGCGTGCTATTCCAGACGAAAGTGAAAGAACGGAATGTGATTGTACTCAGTCATGGGCGGGCGACGATCACAGTGACGTGATTGTCGTTGCTATAGTGTGGGGAAGATAGAAATTGCCCTATCATAGACTTGCGATAGGGCGAGTGATAGGTCTTAGTCCAACAACTGATCGAGACTCTTGCCCTGACGTTCGAGAAACGCTTCTAGCCCGATTTTGTCGATGGTCTTCAGTTCGCGGGTGGTCACCTGCACGCGGACGAAGCGATCGAGTTCTGGCACATAGATGCGCTTGTTCTGCAAATTGGGCTTGAATTTACGCTTAACAGTGTTGAACGCTTTACTGCGGCTTTGCCCGAATTGGGGCTTCACCTGTGTAATTTTGCGTTTACTTGACATGGTGATACTCCCTGTTATCGACTTAACAACGCTTTATTATAGCAAGCTCTGCGGAAACTGTGCAGGTGCAATCTGGCGGCTTGTAGCGCATGTGCGATCACCGTCAGGGCTGACATCGTCCTGTATATTTCATCGCGGATGATGTACGATTTGCGCTCAATGTGACTCAGTGTCTGGTGCAAAAAGGAGTAGGTATGTCGTATCTGGTGACGGGTGGTGCGGGCTTCATCGGGAGTCACGTCGCCGCCCAATTGTTAGCGCGTGGCGAGACGGTCGTCGTCATTGATAACTTCAACGATTATTATGATCCGGCGATTAAACGCCGCAACATCGACCGTCTGCGCCAGTATGGAGACACATTCACGCTGGTTGAAGGCGATATTCGTGATGCGGCACTCGTCCAGCGCAGCTTTCAAACGCACGCGGTGACGCACGTCGCGCATCTGGCGGCGATGGCCGGCGTGCGCTCCAGCGTTGACCAGACCGAACTCTACATGCAAGTCAACCTCATGGGCAGTATGAATATTCTGGAGGCGGCGAAAGCACAGTCGGTCGCGCAGGTCGTCATGGCATCGACCAGCAGTGTCTACGGCAAGACTGAACGCTTGCCCTTCATCGAAACGGATACTGCTGATCGTCCACTGGCGGCATACCCCGCTAGCAAACGCGCCGCCGAATTACTGGCGTATACGTATTACAACTTGCATCAGATGAACATCACCAATTTACGCTTCTTCAACGTCTATGGGCCAGCAGGCAGACCGGATATGATGCCGATGTTGTTGATGCACGCCACACAGGACGGGCGCGAGATGACGATCTTCAACGGGGGTGACATTTCCCGCGATTGGACGTACATCGACGATACGGTGCAGGGCGTAATTGCCGCACTCGATCAGCCGCTGGGCTATGAGATTATCAATCTCGGCGTGGGCGATCCGATCTTACTCAGCGATTTCATCGAGATCATCGAAGAACTATCGGGCAAGACCATCAACAAAAAATCAGTGCCGACACCACCCAGCGACCCGCCGATTACCTATTGCGATAACACGAAAGCGCGTGAGTTATTGGGCTTCGCGCCGCAAACGTCAGTGCAGGATGGTTTGTATCGGACATGGCAATGGTACGCTGATTTTTACAAGGTGGAATAGCATATCTTGCCTTGTCGCTTACTGAAAATGTTGGCACAATGCACAGCGCATCAACACGGGTAACTGATCGCACGGCTTCGGGTAACGTGCGCTACACGAGATAAGGGTAACGCGATGCGGCTTGGATTCTTCTACCATACGCCTATGCGCCAGACGGCGAATGGTCAATTGTTGACTGCGGGCTATCTGGGAGTCTTTCTGGACAGTCTCGCGCCCCATGTGGAGCGTTTGTTGTGCTTCATGTATCCAGCGCGGACAGATGCAGATATGACCGAGTGTGATTATGCACTCCAGCACGATAACATCGCGTGGATCAACATCGGTGCGAAGCAATCTGCGTGGAAGATGAGCTTGTTTCCGCAGTCATATACGCGCCATCTGCATGCCCATTTACATGAGATTGACGCGCTCTTGATCCGCGCACCATCGCCCCTCGCGCCGGCACTGGGGCAAGCGGTCGATGTGTCCACGCCCACAATTTTACTGCTGGTGGGCGATTATCTCAGTGGCATTGATGATTTATCCCAGCGTTCACTCCGGCGCGAGTTAATCCGACTGTGGGCGCGCTGGAACACGTTCCAGCAAGATCGTCTGGCACAGCAATCGCTCACGTTTGTGAATAGCCAATCGCTCTACGATCAGTATCACGGTACTCTGCCTGATTTACACCTCACCCGCACGACCACCCTCTCAAAATCTGATTTTTACAGCCGCACAGATACCTGCACAGGTGATGTCATTCGTCTGCTGTATACCGGTCGCATCAACCATGCCAAAGGCTTGCTGGAACTAACACAGGTGATGGTGCAGTTGCGTCAGCAGGGCTATCCCGTCGTGCTAGATGTGGTCGGGTGGTGGGAAACGGGCGATACGATTATGGAGGAGATGCAAGCGATTGCACAAGCTGGCGATGTCGGCGAAGCACTGGTGTATCACGGCTTTAAGACGGTTGGGGCGGAGTTGTTCGGGTATTATAAGCAGGTGGATATTTACTTGATTGGTAGTAAGAGTGATTTTGAGGGCTTCCCGCGTAGTGTGTGGGAAGCGATGGCGCACAGTGTGCCAGTCGTGGCGACGCGAGTCGGGTCGATCCCGCATTACTTGACGCACGAAGAACACGCGCTACTGGTCGAACCGCGCAGTGTATCGGCGCTGGTGGATGCCACCCGCCGCTTGATCGAGACACCGGCACTGCGCCAATCTCTAATCACGAACGCCTATGCGCTTGCCCGGCAAAACACGCTCGAAATCCGATCGCAAGAGTTGATGAGCCATATCAAGGCTTATGTTCAAGGAGAGCTAGCATGAACGGGCTATGGCGCAACCTGCGCTATGATTTACCCCTGCATTTTGTCTTACGCCTGACGGGTATTCTGCCGGATAACGTGCTGTTCCTGCGCCTGCGTGGGTGGTTGGCGCGTCCCTTCTTCAAATCCTGTGGGAAGAATTTGCGCCTTGCGCGTGGTATCACGTTCTATAATCCGACTCAAATCGTACTGGGCGCGGATGTGTATATCGGCTATGGCTGTTACATCATTGCGGATGCCGAGATTCGAATCGACGATCAGGTTTTGTTTGGGCCTTATGTGGTCGTCGCCTCCAGCAATCACACGCGCAAGGATCGCTCGTATCGCTATGGCGCACACACCGCCGCACCGATTCGCGTCGGGCGCGGCAGTTGGGTCGGCGCGCATGTCACGTTGATGAGTGGCGCGTCGATCGGGCAGGGGTGTCTCGTCGCCAGCCATGCGGCAGTGCCGGCAGGGGATTATGCCGATGATGTTTTTATCGCGGGCGTGCCGGCGCGGGTCAAAAGCACTGTCTTTGATTATCAAGCTGACGATGAAAGTGTAGTCTCTGTCCATGGCTGATCAACAGACGATCCTTGTCGCGGGCTACTATATCTCACATGGGCGCGGCACACGCGGAGTCTGTGAGGATTTGAGCGATCGCCTCGAAGCGAATGGCTGGCGCGTCTTGCGGACATCGTTCCGCCTGAATAGCTTTTTGCGCGTGCTGGATATGCTATGGGCGACTCTGCGCTATGCCCCCGCCTATGATATTGTCGCGCTGGAAGTCTATAGCGGGCGGGCGTTCATCTGGGCAGAGGCGGTCGGCTTTTTACTGCGTAAGCTGGGCAAGCCCTACATCTTGACGCTCCATGGTGGTAATCTACCGCCCTTTGCCGCGCGCAATCAGGCACGGGTTGAGCGTCTACTTGCCGGTGCTGACGCGATCACCACGCCATCGCATTATCTGCATCGAGCGATGCGTGCTTATCATGACGGCATCCTCTATTTGCCCAATGCAATCGATCTGAGCGCGTACTCCTTCCAGCTGCGCGAGCGCGTGCGCCCTAATCTCGTCTGGCTACGGGCGATTCATCCGGTCTATGCGCCGTGGCTCGCCGCCCAGGTGATCGCTCTGCTGAAGCCGGATTATCCCGATATTCACCTGACGATGTACGGCCCCCGGCGCGATGATGCCGCGCACAGGCGTTTGCAGGATGTGATCGACCAGCACGACTTGCAGGCAAACATCACGATCGCTGGCAGTATTCCCAAAGCTAGCGTCCCCGCGACCTTGCAGGCGCATGATATTTTCATCAATACGACGACTGCCGAGAGCTTCGGCATCGCGGTTATCGAGGGCGCGGCGTGTGGCTTGCCAGTTGTCACCACTGATGTGGGCGAGATTCCGAATATCTGGACGCACGAGCAGGACGCGCTCCTCGTCCCGCCTGATGATGCACGGGCGATGGCGACCGCTATCCGACGTGTGCTGGATGCCCCGACGCTCGTGGCGCAGTTATCGCGAGCGGGGCGCACGACTGCCGAACAATTTAGCTGGGAACGGGTGCTCCCGCGCTGGCAACATCTGCTAGAGATGGCAGACCACGATCACGCGCACCCACCCAATGATGATGTCGATCTCAACAGGGGGGAGTGAGCAATTATGGCTGGCTTGTTAGATACTGTCTATCGGCTTGCACCGGTGCCGCTACAGCATACGATGGTTACCGTATATGGCTGGTACTGGAATCGCCTGCGCTTCGGTGGGGTGTTTCAGGATGAATATGCCGGGTTCAAACAACGCGAGTACTACACGCCGGAGCAGTGGCGCACGTATCAAACGCAACAATTGCGCGATTTACTGCTGTATGCGTACGATCACGTGCCACATTATCAGAAGGCGTGGCGCGATTTCGACCGCGAGCAACTGGCACACTTCATGCTGGATGATTTGTCGTCCTTGCCGATCGTCACGAAGGGTATGGTACGCGATAAGCCGCAGGATTTCGTCGCCAATGGCACGCCACACGCCAAGCATATCGAATTCACCACCAGTGGCTCGACGGGTACGCCGGTCTCGACCTTCTGGATGCCGAATGAATTGCAGAAATCGCTTGCTCTGCGCGAGGCGCGGTCGTGTGGCTTCGCGGATGTCAGTTATCAGCTACCACGGGCGACTTTCAGCGGGCGCATTGTCGAACCTGATCCTGAGAGCGACGGGCCGTATTATCGCTTTAACTGGATTGAGAAGCAGGTGTACTTCTCGGCTTTTCATCTAGGGCCGCAGACGGTGCAGAAGTACATTCAGGCCTTACAGCGGCATCAAGTCCAGTGGATCACAGGGTATAGCAATTCGATTTATCAACTAGCATTGCTGGCGGAGGAGCAAGGGTTGGACGTGCCGCGCTTACAGGCGATCATCACCACCAGCGAGAAAGTCACGCCGATGATGCGCGATGTGATGGAGCGCGTATTTGCGACCAAAGTTTACGAGGAATACGGCACAGTCGAAGATATTATGTACGTCTGCGAGAATCAGCAGGGCGAGTTGCTGGTCAGCCCGGATGCGGGCATCGTTGAGATTGTGGACGAAACCTATAAGCCTGTGCTTGCTGGCGAATACGGGCAGGTGGTGGCGACGGGCTTTGTACGCCCGCATAACCCCATGATTCGCTTTGCGCTGGGCGATGTGGCGGCGTTCAGTCCGTCGTTGTCGTCGTGCGGGCGGCAGATGCCTGTCATACAGGATGTCGCCGGACGGATTGAAGATACGGTGTACGCGCCGGATGGTCGCCGGATGGTGCGTTTCCACGGGATATTTGTCTCGCAACCGCATGTGAAGATGGCGCAGGTGATTCAAGAAGCTATCGATCATATCCATCTGCGCGTTGTACCCAAGCCCGGCTTCGGTCAGGCGGATATTGACGACATGACCGCCCGTATCCATCAGCGTTTGACGGATGCTGTGCGCGTGACCGTCGAGACCGTCGAGGCGATCGAACAGAAATCGAGTGGCAAGTATCAAGCTGTTATCAGCAAGTTGAGTGCCGAAGAAATCCAGGCATTGCGCCAGAAGACTAACCAATTCAATTGAGGATACCCGACTTTATGAAACTCACGATACTCACGCAGTATTACCCGCCGGAGCTCGGCGCACCCCAGCGTCGCTTATCAGAGCTATCTCAGCGGATGATTGACGCGGGGCATGATGTCACCGTGTTGACGGCGATGCCCAATTATCCCAAGGGCAAAATCTTCGAGGGCTACGGCGGTTTAAGCCAGCGCGATGAAATCGACGGCGTAGAGATTATCCGCTCATTCATCTACCCGACGCAAAAAGCGAGTATGGTACATCGCTTGAGTAATTACTTTTCGTTTGTGGTGTCGTCGGCGGTGGTCGGCACGGCACGGATGCCCAAAACCGATTACCTGATGGTCGAGAGTCCGCCGCTGTTTCTGGGGATGTCGGCTGTGTGGCTGAACACGATCAAACGCTCACAGTTGATCTTCAACGTCTCTGACCTGTGGCCAGAGAGCGCGGTACGGCTGGGTGTCGTGCGTGAGGGCAGTCGCACGCACCAGCTGGCGACGTGGTTAGAAGCGTTCCTCTACCAACGTGCCGACATCGTCACCGGACAATCGCGCAGTATCCTCAGCGACATCACCGACCGCTTCCCTGATAAGAAAACTTTTCGCCTGTCAAACGGCACGGATGTCAACAAATTTGGCGCGGATAAAGCGACAGCGGATGCTATCCAACGCCTGAAGCCCAACGGCGAGACGGTCATCATCTACGCGGGTTTGCACGGCATCGCACAGGGACTCGATCAGGCGGTGCAAGCCGCCGAGCAATTGCGCGATCGTGAGGATATTCGCTTCGTGCTGGTGGGCGACGGCCCCGAAAAGCAAGACTTGATACGAATGGCAAATGACCGCAATCTCGATAACATCGCCTTCTTTGATCCGGTCGAAGCGCACGAAATCCCGCCTCTGTTAGCCTCTGCTGATATGATTCTCGTGCCGCTTAAGATGTATATCCCCGGCGCGGTGCCCTCTAAAATCTATGAGGCGATGGCTAGCCAGAAGCCGGTGATTGTTGTCGCTGAGGGCGAACCGGCGGACATCGTGACGCGCAATAACACGGGTATCGCGCTCGCCCCCGGCGATATTGCCGGATTGGTCACGGCGGTCACGAAGCTGGCAGAAGATGACGCGCTCTGCACCGAGTACGCCCAGAACGGTCGCCAGACCGTCGAAGAGCACTTTAACCGCGATAAAATCGTGGCTGATTTCATCACATTTCTAGAGGAGACCCTCACATGATCTGCACTGTAGTAGGCACGCGCCCGAACTTCATCAAGATGGCACCGATTATCGACGAGATCAATCGGCGCGATCTGGCGCAGGTGTTCGTCCATACTGGCCAGCACTATGACGAGAAGATGTCGGATATTTTTTTCACCCAGCTGGGGATGCCGCACCCCGATGTCTATCTGAGGGTTGGCTCGGGCTCGCATGCAGCCCAAACCGCGAAGATCATGATGGCGTTTGAAGCGGTCTGCCTTGAGCATCAGCCGGATTTAGTCATCGTGCCGGGCGATGTCAATTCGACGGTGGCGTGTGCGCTAGTCGCGGCGAAGCTCAATATTCCGCTGGCGCATGTTGAGAGTGGCTTACGCTCGTTCGACCGCGAGATGCCGGAAGAGATCAACCGCATCGTGACTGATCATGTCGCTGATTTGCTGTTCACGACGGAGCCGAGTGGCAATCAGAATCTGGCGAACGAAGGCATCGACAATGCGAAAATCCACTACGTCGGCAATTCGATGATCGATAGCCTTGAGACGCACCTGCCGCGCGCACTCGAAAGCAAGACGTGGGAGCAGTTTGATCTCACGCCCGGCGGCTATGGGGTGGTCACGCTACACCGTCCGTCGAACGTCGATCGTCTCGATGTCGCGCGCGAACTGGCGAGCGCGCTCGATCAGATTGGCGCGGATGTGCCGCTGTTATTCCCGATCCACCCGCGCACGCTCTCACGCGGGGACGGTCTGTGGGAGTCGCTGGCGAACGTGCGGATTATCGACCCGCTTGGTTATCTAGAGTTCTTAGGGTTGATGGCGAAGGCGAAAGTCGTCATCACCGACTCGGGCGGTATCCAAGAAGAGACGACTGCGCTAGGCGTATCCTGCTTGACTGTGCGCCGCAATACCGAGCGTCCGGTGACGCTGACGGTCGGCACGAATCGCCTCGTTGACCCGACTGAGGCTGATTTGCTCAATGCTTACAGTGAATTGGGCACGACGACTGACGGGCAACGCCCTGATCTGTGGGATGGCAAGGTTGCCGGTCGTCTGGTGGACGTTGTGCAACAATTCACGGGAGTCTGACCGTGACCGGTGACGATCAGGCGCGGATGCGTGCCGAGTATGCCCGTCGGTATCAAGCGGAGGCCGTCGCGTCGCAGTATACTTTTTTCAATCCGGCATATGTCTATGCGTGGACGATGCGCCAACGCGCCGTCGCGGGGATGTTGCGTCAGCAGGGGTGGCACAGCCTGCAAGATAAGACTCTGCTGGAAGTCGGGTGCGGGCGCGGGGATGTGCTGACCGAGTTCTTGCCGTATCGGCTTGATCCTCAGCAGGTGTTTGGCATGGATATTCTGGAGCGGGTAGCCGTTGCCAAGCGGCGTTATCCCGCCGCCAATATCTTACAGGGTGACGGGCAAACCCTGCCATATCGACGGGCGAGTTTCGATATTGTCCTGCAATACACGGTTTTTTCGTCGGTGCTGGATGATGCGATCAAGGCGAATATTGCGCGCGAGATGTTGCGCGTCGTCAAGCCCGATGGCGTGATCCTGTGGTATGATTTCTGGCTCAATCCGACGAATCCACAAACGCAAGGTATCCCCAAGGCTGAAATCAAGCGATTGTTCGCTGGATGCGATTTTACGTTCAAACGCACGACGCTTGCGCCACCGCTCGCCCGTCGGCTAGTGCCGTTATCGTGGACGCTAAGTAGCGCGCTGGAAGCCCTGCGCTGGTTGAACACACACTGGTTGGTGGCTATTCGTCCGCGCTCAGCGCACACCCCAGAAGAGCGATAATCCGAGAAGCATTGCCAGCAAGGTGACGATCGTCATCCCCGCACCGATCACGAAGAAGTCTTTAAAGCGATAGCCGCCAGGACCCATAATCAAGATATTGACTGGATGCGCGATTGGTGTCAGGAAAGCCATCGAACAGGCCATCGCCACAGCGATTGCCATCACGCGCGGGTCGAGCTGGGTTTGTAGGGCGACGTTGATGGCGATGGGCCCGACGAGCAACGCGCTGACCTGCCCACCGATGATCTGCACGACGAGCGTCGTCAGGATGACCATGCTCGCAATCAAGATCAGGGGATGTGCGCCTGCGAGGCGTATCACGCCCCCCGCGCCGATGCGATCCGCGAGACCGGATTCGGTGATGGCGAAGCTCAACGGGAGCATCCCCGCGACGAGGAAGATCACGCGCCATGAGATTGCCTCATAGAACTGGGACATCGTCATACATCCGGTGACGACCATCGCCACCGCGCCGGCGAGCATCGCAATCGGGAGCGATAAGACGTTAGCGATGCCTAGCCCCAGCACGAGTGCTGTGATGCCTAGCGCGTAGGGGGCTTTATCGCGGCGCAGGGTACGTGTGGAGTATTCACCGGCGGGCAGGATATAATTCGGATTATTCGCTAGGTTTTGAATATCGTCCGACTCGCCGATGACTAAGACAGCATCGCCCACTTGCAAGGACATCTTGCGGACATCGGTGTGATAGCTCCCGGCATCGCGCCACAGAGCGAGCGAGAGCAAACCCGCTTCACTGTTCAGCTTCATATCCGAGAGCGTGCGCCCAATGGCCTCGGAGCGCGGTGCGATGATAATTTCGATCGGTTCGATCGGCAAATCATGATGATCGGGGGCGATCTCAGCATCGAGAATCGCCGTGCCCCATCCGGTCAGGTCATGGATGCGTCCCTCGCGCCCGACAATCAGCAATTCATCGCCAGCGTATAGCATCTGGTCAGACTTGGGAATCGTGATTGTCTCGTCTGTGCGCCAGATAGCCGCGATCGTCAAGCCTAGCTCGGCGTTGATCGCACTTGCGCCGATCGTCTGCCCGGCGAGGCGCGAGCCATCCAGCACGCGCAAATGCCAGAGACGATCAGTCAAGTGATAGGTCTCTTTGAGATCAGGATGATTGAAGCTCTGCGTCAGCGATGACCGCTCTGGCAATAAGCGTTGCCCAATCAACACCATGTACAGCACAGCGGCGACTACGATCACGCTTCCGGTCGGGATGAAATCCAACATGCTGAGTCCGGCGTAACCGCGTGTGATGAGCAATTCACTCATCAGGATATTCGCTGTCGTCAGGTAGGTCGCCATGCCGCCGACTAGCGTGCCGAAGGACATCGGCAACAGTAGCTTAGAGACGGGCATATCTGACGTGCGCGCGACGTTGACCGCCGCCGGCAATAGCACCGCGCCCGCCGCTACGTTGTTCATAATTAATGAGAGCGCCGCCCCTGTCCCCATGAAAAGCGCCATCGTTCGTAATTGCGACCCGCGCCCGATGCTGTGCAGGCGATCAGCCACCCATTGCACGACTCCCGTCTTTTCGAGCGCGTCGGTGATGACGAATAAGCCGAGCAGAGTAATCACCACCGTACTGCTAAAGCCCGACAGGGCATCGTCCGGCGTGACAAGCCCGCTGATGGTTAAGACTAAGAGAACGATCAGGGCGATCAATTCAGTTTTTAGGCGTGTGGCGAAGATCAACACGAAGAGCAGAATAATCGTGGCGATCACCAGTATTTCTGGCGGGGTGAGCAAATGATTGTCCTCAGCTATGCGAGATAAATTGTGACGATTGGCATTGTGTCGTCTACGTTAGATCCTCTATATGATGAGTATAAAAGGACTCGCGCAGGTTGACCAGCAAAACGCCCACTCTGACATGCGAGCGGGCGTGCTGTTAGTGTATAGGGGTATGTCGTCTGGTCTCAATCACTGATAGCGCGTTTAGCATCGAGATTGACGGGCGCGTTTGGATGCGGATTGGTCGGGATTGGAATTTCGGGATCGTCGGCGCTATCGATCAACTCTTGGATGCGCTCGGCGCGCTCGCCCTTGATGCGTCCCGTCCGCAGAGCCATCTTGCCGAGCGTGGCGATTGCCTTCGCTGGATTGAGGCCCTTGGGGCAAGCGTCGATGCAGTTCACCACCTGATGACAGCGGAACGCTCCGTTCGAGTCAGCAATCTGGTTCAAGCGTTCTTCTGGTTCATTGTCGCGTGGATCCATCACACGCAGGAAAACTTTGAGCATCGCATGTGGCCCGAGATACTCTTTGTTGCCAGCGATAACCGGGCAACTGCTGTAGCACGCCCCACACATGATGCAGGTCTCGGCTTGTTCCATCGCTTCTACTTCTTCCGGCGCGATGCGATATTCTTTGACGGGATGCGCGTCGGGCGATGGTTGTAACCACGGGCGAATCTTGCGATATTGCTCCCAGAACACAGTGCGATCGACCACTAAATCTTTGATAATGGGCAAGTAGGGCAAGGGGTCGATCGTGATCACGTTCGGCTCGCGGAAGAAGAAATCGGCGGTCTCATCCAGAATTTCTTGGAGTGGTGCGGTGCAGACCAGCTTATTACGTCCGTTGACCATCATCGCGCATGAGCCACAAATGGCGTGGCGGCAACTGCGGCGGAAGGTCAGACTGCCGTCTTGATTAGCTTTGATGTCTTCGAGCGCGCTCAATACGGTTGATTCTGGTGATACCGCGACGATGAAATCCTGATAGTACGGCTTTTCGTCGATGTCGGGATTGAAGCGTTTGATGCGAATTTTCGCTGTATTGGTCATGTTGGTGTGCCCCCTTAGTATTTCCGCTCTTGTGGCGGGTATTTGTCCCAGTCGATGTTGACATCTTTATAGCTCAAGACAACGCCATCATCGCCTTTCTGTGCCAGCGTATGCTTGAGCCATTGCCCATCATCGCGCTGGGTGTAATCGGTGCGGGTGTGTGCGCCGCGGCTTTCGGTGCGTGCTAATGCGCCTTCGACCACGACTTCGCTGAAGTTGATCAGGTTTTGCGTCTCTAGTGCCATCAGCACGTCGGTGTTAAAGCGTTTGCTCTTATCCATCACGCGAGCGTAGGGCAGGCGTGCTTGTAAGTCTTTGATTGTCTCACGGGCTTGTAGGAGTTTTGCTTCACTGCGGAAGATGCCGCAATTCTCGGTCATGTTCTCTTTCAGTTCTTCTGCCAATGCCGCGATATTCTGGCGATTGCCGTTGACACTGCTCTCGTCCATCACGGCTGTGATGCGTTCTTGACTGTCGATGCAGGGCTTACCTTGAATCGGGTGTAACTCGGCACCGCTATCGATGAAACGCGCGATTTCCCAACCGGCGCGCCGTCCGAAGACTGATGCTTCGAGCAGGCTATTCGTGCCGAGGCGGTTAGCCCCGTGTACGCTGACGCAGGCACATTCACCCGCCGCGAAGAAGCCGATCACCGGATCTTCGGCGGCATTGCGGATCACTTGCCCGTCGACGGTGGTTGGGATGCCGCCCATGCTGTAATGCGCGGTCGGTTGGATTGGGGCGGGCGCGTCGATAATATCCACGCCGAGGAAGTTCATCGCAATTTCGCGCACTTGTGGCAGGCGTGCGAGGATTTTCTCGCGTCCTAGATGGCGCATATCGAGATAGATGCCCTTGCCATCTTCCATCACGCCGCGCCCTTCGTCGATTTCAAGTTGTTCACTGCGGCTGACCAGATCACGCGGGGCGATTTCCATCATACTCGGCGCGTAATTTTCCATGAAGCGCTCGCCCTCTCGGTTGGTCAGGTAACCGCCTTCGCCGCGGCAGGCTTCGCTCATCAAGATGCCGTGTCGATAGATACCAGTCGGATGGAACTGGACGAATTCCATATCCATCAATGGCACACCGGCGCGATAGGCAATCGCTACGCCGTCGCCGGTGTTAGCAGTCGCGTTGCTGGTGATTTTCCACGCACGTCCGTAGCCACCGGTGCCGAACATCACGGCTTTCGCGCGGATGGTATGCAGTTCACCGGTGAGAATATCCATTGCGATCACGCCGCGCGTGATATTATCTTCGATGATGAGATCGAGCACGTACCATTCGCTATAGAACTCTACGCCGTTTTTCAAGCATTGTTCGTGGACGGTGTGTAAGAGAACGTGTCCTGTCCAATCCGCGGCGAAATTGGCACGCGGTGCGCTGTGCCCACCGAAGCGCCGTTGATTGATGCGCCCGTCATTCGTGCGGCTAAAGACACATCCCATGTGTTCGTATTCGTACAAAATATCGATCGCATCGTTAACTAGCACGTCGATCTTATCTTGATCGCCGAGCCAATCTGAGCCTTTGATCGTATCAAACATGTGTAAATCAGGGCTATCGACCTGTTCATCGCCGGCAGGAATTTGCTCCAGTGGGCCGCGTTTGCCACTGCCGGCGACTGGACGGACGTTGTTCAACGAAGCGGCGATGCCCCCCTGTGCCGCGCCACTGTGCGAGCGAAGCGGATGCACCTTCGACAGCACGCCGATGTCTTTGACACCATTTTCGCTTGCCGCCAGTGCCGCCCAGCTACCGGCTAACCCCGCGCCGACAACCACTACATCATGGATAATTTCTGCCATCGTTCATCCTCTCAATGTCATTATGCCTTTATTATTATGAAAGAATGATAAATTTTGCAGTGATGTCTGTCATATTTCAGGATGCGGAATGTCATAATTTGGTCGTAATCTTATGTGCGTTGATTATATTGCTGGGCTAGCCTTGCTTCGCATAGTCAAATAGATTGACAGATGATCGTGAGCGATGACGAACACGCATATGCTTTCGCATAGTCACTATTCTCGCACACGTATCATGGTATAAAATCCGCTTCTCGCACGACAGGACAGGGTATTGAGTCTCAGCGGTAGCTGGGTATAAGCCTTCGAACGTGTTCAATCTCTTGTGATGCTGCTTGCTGTCGTGCGCTCAGCGAATTTTTCACCATCTTTTGGGAGATAGGGGAGGCTTGCTATCAAGATCGGCTATGACTGCGATCCTATTTTTTGACAGACAAGCAGGCGGGGGCTTTAAACCCCGTATACAGGCAGTATAATGGTCAGTGATTCTAGTACGTATGTAGAGGAGTAACCCGCGTGAATATATTTGGTTTAGGTGGCGCGGAATTGGTGGTGATCATCGTGATTATGCTCGTCGTCGCCGGCCCGACACGCATGGTAAGCTGGGCGTACATCATGGGGCAGTGGATTGCGCGTTTTCGCCTCATGTGGGAGCAAGCCGTCGATACTTTGCAAGATGAAGTCAACGCGGCGGGCTTGGATGTTGAAATCCCGCGTGAATTGCCCACCCGCAATAACCTGAACAAATTCGCCAGTGCCGCCATGAAACCCTATGCGGATGAACTCCAAAAAGAGATGGATAACGTCGCACAACCGCTGCGCGATACGGTCGATGAAGTCGATGGCAGTATCAAGAATACATGGGCCGAACAGCAAGCGCTGATGAAGAATACTGATCGCCGGATGCGTGATCGCCAGCAGAAACGATCACAATTGCCCAAGCGTCAGCCCGCGCAGGGGGCTGTTGCTAACAGCCAACCGAAGGCGAAACCCGATCCCGCCGAACCCGAGACGAGCGATTCGAACTTTGGCGCATGGTCTAACCCCAAGTCGCCCGCCGAGAAGTCCCAAGCCCAGACGGATGCCAGTGAGGTCTCATCATGACACAAGCACCCACAACACCACCGCACAATCCCGAGCAGAACAATGACGGGCATGAACTACGCATGGGGCTGTTCGAGCATCTGGCAGAGTTGCGCGACCGCTTGTTGAAAGCGATGCTGGCGCTGGTTGTCGGCACTGTGATCGGCTTCGCGCTGGCAGATTTTAGCATGGGTATTCTTCAAGGCCCGTTTTGTGAGATCACGCAGAATGCCGAAGAATGCCGTTTCCAGATTCTTGAACCGACCGGTAACGTGATTGTCTACTTCCGTGTGTCGTTGTTGGTGGGCGGTATCCTGTCGATACCAGTTGTCACCTATCAGTTGTTGATGTTCGTCTTGCCGGGCTTGACGAAACGCGAACGGCGCATGGTGCTGATGGCTATCCCCGCGATCACGGGCTTATTCTTGATCGGGGTGCTGTTCGCGTGGTTCGTGTTGACCCCAACGGCATTAAATTTCTTGTCATCTTTTTGGGAGACGCGCACCTATACCGAATGGACAGCAGACGGTTACCTGAGTTTCGTCACGGCGCTAGTGTTCTGGATGGGCGTTGCCTTCGAGACGCCGCTGATTTTCTTCGTGCTATCGCTGATTGGCATCGTCAACGCGCAGGCACTGCGCCAGAATTGGCGGGTGGCGGTGGTCGGGTCGGCAGTGGCGGCGGCATTCATCACGCCCACGATTGACCCGGTGAACATGTTCCTCGTGATGGGTCCTTTGCTTGCACTCTACGTGATGAGTATCGGACTGGTGGCGATTGGCACGCGCATCAGCGGCACAGGGTAAATACTACCCCACATCATGCGAGAAAAGGCGCTGGTCTATGCGCTTCTTCTCACGTATGCCAGCTATATGAGAGCCAGATAAAAATAATTGGACAAAATTGCATTTCGCGTTATGCTTACGGTTAAACGGTTAACTATAGATTTTTCATAAAGAATACGACATAGTTTTATGCCAACCTTACAAGATGTCGCTGAGTATGCTGGTGTTTCTACCGCTACTGTCTCCAAGGTACTCTCCAACACGCCATATGTCAGCGATAAAACGCGCGCCAAAGTTCTAGCAGCTGTGCAAGTCTTAGGCTATCGCCCTAACTTAGCGGCGCGTGCGTTGTCGTCCGGTAAAACGCACATCATTGCTGTTGTCTTTCCCTATATTTATGATGCAATCTTCAAAGACCCGCTCGTGATGCACATCTTAGAAGGGGTCGAGAGTATCTTCACCGAACAGGGCTACAACATCCTGCTCAGTACGCCGCGTTTAAACGACGATGATTTCGACGATCACTATATGTACTTGATACAGAGCGGCTATGCCGATGGCATCATCGCGATTGACAACGTGCAACACGTTTCCTTCGCGGCAGAAGCTGAGCGCTTCAACGTGCCAACGGTGATTATGGGGTATCACGCGGGCGACTATGTTGTTCACAGTGACGATCATGCTGGTGGCGCATTGATTATGAATCACGTCTTGCACGCCGGACACCGTCAGATCGGGATCATCACCGTGCCAGAGGCAACCAACGTCCCAATTGCACGTCGCGTGCAGGGGATGCAGAGCGCGTATCAGGCACAGGGCATCGCGACCTTACCGACTGCTGATGGCGATTTTTCGTCGCAGGGGGGGGCGCAGGCTGCCGAACGCCTGCTCGATCAGCATCCTGATTTAAGCTGTGTCGTCAGCGTCAACGATCGTATGGCTATTGGCGCAATCAACTACTTACAATCCATCGGTAAGCGTGTCCCGCAGGATGTTTCGGTGACAGGCTACGATAACATCAGCGTTGCTTCATTCTCATCGCCCCCGCTGACGACCGTCGATCAAACGCCGGTTGAACTGGGGCGGCAAGCGGCAGAGCTGATCCTACAGCGTCTAAACGGTAAATCACCATCAACCGTTGTCTTGCCGCCGCGCTTAATCGAGCGCGGGTCGGTCAGCCAACGATAAATGGAATCCATTGATCGCTAATTGCACAAAAGGAGGTGATAGCCAAGGTCGTCGTTAAAATCGTAGGACTGTAGCATAAATTGATGTATCCAATAGATCTATTTTACAGGAGTGAACCCAATGAAACGTTTCTTTAATCTGTTGATGATCCTCATGCTGGCGGTGGCGCTTAGTATTCCCGCCGTCGCGCAGGATGACGAAGAAGAAGCCGTGCAACTGCGCTGGCGGACTCGTCCCGATAATCAGGCTGAAATTGATGTCTACACTGAAGCTAGCCAGAATATCGACGCGAACTGGGACGGTGTGGGGCTAGAGTATGAACCCGGTGGTTCTGAGACTGCTGGCTATCAAGATGTGCTCGTGACAGAACTCGAATCAGGTACGGCACCTGACGTATTCTGGATTCCCGGCACGGACGTTGCTCGCTTTGCCGAAGCTGGCTTGATTCTCAATCTGGCTGATATTGCTGGTGCTGACGAAGACTTCAGCGAAGATGACTTCTATGCGGGCCCGATGAGCTTCCTCACGACCCCAGTTGAAGCCGATCAAGAGGCACTATGGGGCTTGCCGCGTGATGTATCGGCATTTGCAATCTACTACAATGCTGATCTGTTCGACGAAGCCGGTCTGGACTATCCCGGCGAAGGCGACTGGACATGGGAAGAATTTGAAGAAGCCACCGAAGACATCAGCGGTCTGGGCGAAGAAGTTTTCGGCTTTGGTATGAACGCCTGGTGGGCGAACTGGGGCTACTTCGTGAACGCCGCCGGCAGTAGCTTCTTCACCGATGACTTCACCGCTTGCGGCTTGAACAACGATGCAACCGTCGAAGGCTTGCAATTTGCCGCGGACTTGTTCGACGAAGGGTATGCTGTGCCGTGGGGGACTGACAGCGAACCGCCGTTCCTCGCTGGTAACGTTGGCATGTTCATGAACGGTCGCTGGGCAACACCCGGCACGATCGCTAACGCGGACTTCAACTGGAACGTCGCACCGCTTCCCGTCGGTCCCAGTGGCGAAGCAACCAACTGGCTCTTCTGGGGGGCATATGTCGTCAACGCTGATACGGAACACCCCGAAGAAGCATGGGACTTGGTCACACGCTTGACTAGTGCTGAAGTACAGGGCGACATCGCCGCACTGGGCGCGAACATCCCCAGCCGCGCAACCGACGAAGCGATTGAGTTGTTCCTCGGCACACTGCCCGACAGTGGCGTGGACAATCAGGCGTTTGTCGATGGCACGACTGCCGCTGATGTCCGCACGGAAGCCCCGCTGTTCGCTGGTGACTGGCCACAGATTGACAGTGCTTACGGTCGCGGCGTGACATCGGTCTTCAATCAAGAGCAAACACCGGAAGATTTCGCAAGCACCATCTGCGATGAGGTCGCGCCCTTGTTTGAAGAGAGCATGGAATAATCAGACCCACTCATGGGGGATAGCTGACCGGCTATCCCCTTCATCCTTGCAATCTGTCAACTATCAGAGGACAAACCCATGACCCCTGCAAGCTCTCCTGATAATAACGGTGGTCTATCCGCTTTACGCACTCCACAGAATATCATCATCGCGCATATGATCTGGCATGGCATACTCGCAGTGGCGTTACTGGTCTTGTCATGGCAGATTTTCACAGCAGAGGTGTTGACCATCCTCGGTCAGCCGACGAATTTAGGTAAACCCGTGCAGTTCTTCGCCGGTGCGCTGGTTCTCCTGCCGGCGATTGCTGGCGTGATTGCCAGCTGGCAACTACACCAGCGCAATATACAGGGGCGTTACATCACGCTGATGATCAACTTCGGCGGGTTTGCACTGGGTATCTTCGCTGTGCTAGGGGTATGGGGAATTTACGATAGCTTCGAGTTACTGGTCGATGGCATCATGGCGAATGCGACCTTAACGCTGGGCTTTGCGATTGCCTATGGTGTGTATTGGCTGGCAGGGCGCTTACCCCAGAACCGCCTGCGCGAATACGTTGAACTGAGCGCCATCGGGCTAGCGATGTTGACGTTAATCGCGCTCTTGCTGGCATCGAACATCATTGCTGGTATCTTCTACATTCTCGGCACGTACACCCAGCCAACGGCGTGGCTGGTGACGATCATCACCATAATCTTCTTCGGGCTATTCTGGGTGATGCTCATGCTGGGCGACTACTTCGACGAAACGCCCGATCAGCGGACGGCATGGCAGGGCTGGTTGATGCTCGCCCCGAATATTATCGGCTTCTTGTTGTTCTTCGCGGGGCCTTTGTTGCTGTCGTTCTATCTCAGCTTTACGGATAGCTCGGTTGGTGAAGTGCCGGGCTTCATTGGCTTCCAGAATTATGCCGAGTTGCTCGCCTTACAAATTCGCCCGACGACGGTAAGCGATGCGACGGCGCAAAGCGTGCTGGATTTCGGCTATGTGGCCTTGAGTGAGTTTAGTATTGGTGGCACGCGCTACGTTATCGGCGCGCGCGATGCCTTATTCTGGATCAGTATGCGGAATACGCTTGTGTTCTGCTTGCTCTTGCTTCCATTGGCAATCGTGCCAGCGCTGGGGATGTCACTCATTCTCAATTCTAAGTTGCCGGGTGTTAATTTCTTCCGGGCGGTATACTTCTTGCCGTCGGTGGCGGCGGTGGTCGGCACGGCTTTGATCTGGCGCTGGTTGTATCAACCGACAGAGGGCTTTATCAATTATTCTATTCGAGGGATTGCCAATTTCTTCGGGGTTGCTGATCCGAATGTGCAATGGCTGACTGATCCTAACACGGTCTTGATTTCAATCGTGGTGCTTGCCGCGTGGCAGGTGGTCGGCTATAACACGGTGCTATTTCTGGCGGGTTTGCAGGGTATCCCGAACGTATTGTACGAAGCCGCGCAGATTGACGGGGCGAATCGCTGGCAACAGTTCACCAATGTGACCCTGCCGATGCTCGCGCCGACGACTTTCTTCGTCATCATCACGACGATGGTCATGGGCTTGCAGGTCTTCAATGAGCCGTACACGCTGTTCCCGTCCCAACCCATCCCTGAGAACGCGACGACAGCCGTCTATTACCTGTACCGAGCTGGTTTCAACCGTTTTGAGTTCGGGTATGCGTCGGCGGTCGCATGGGCGCTATTCGCCATCATCTTCGGGCTAACGCTCATCCAATTCCGTTTGAACCGCAACGAAGCCTACGAGTGATCAGCAGAAGGGGAATCGCATGTCTAACATGGCGCAACAGGTAACACAATTGACAATCGACTGGCAAATGTGGGTTGGGCGCATCATCGCCTATATCCTACTGACATTCTTCGCCTTCTTGATAATCTTTCCGTTCATCTACATGATGATGACATCGCTTAAGACATCGGGTAGCGTGTTTGAGTATCCGCCGCGCATTCTGCCATATTCGCAAGCGACGACCGGCTATAAGGGCGAGCAACGTCCCTTATTCCTGATCGAGGTGGATGGCGAGAAGCGCGAGATGGTCATCACTGAGGATCGCGTGCGCTTCGGTTTCTTCACGACTGAGCAGCGGCTCAACGTGGATGATGATCGCGCAAGTGATATTGTGATTCGTCTGCCGCTGGAGCAAGCGACGGATCTTGACCAAGAAGTGGTCTTCACCGCGAGCGATGGCGACGAAGAAGCCTTCGATTTATATGATGTTCCCGTCAATGGCGAGACACAGACGCTCATCCTCGCGTATCGTAGTTCACTCAATCGCTTTGTTGACCCTGATAACCCAGATGTGGAAGTTTTCGCGACGGAACGCCTTGCCGAAGCGGTCGAATATGTATCGTTCCAGTGGGAGAATTACGAAGCCTTCTTTGACCTGAACTTGAATCGTGCGCTAGTTAACACGACGCTGGTCACGTTGCTGGTCGTCGCTGGGCAATTGGTCACGTCAATTTTCGGCGGCTATGCCTTCTCGCGCGTGCGCTTCAGGGGGCGGGATACGCTGTTCTTAGCGTATCTGGGCAGTATTATGATTCCCTTCGTCGTGCTGATTATCCCGATGTATCGCCTGATGGTGATCCTCGAATGGCGCAATCAATTAGTCTCGTTGATTATCCCGTGGATTTTCACAGCGTATGGCACGTTCCTCATGCGGCAGTTCTTCATGTCGATCCCTGCCGAAATTGAAGAAGCGGCAATCTTAGACGGTGCGAGTCGCTTTCGTATCCTGTGGCAAATCTTCGTACCGCTATCGCGTCCGGCTATTGCAACGCTGGCGATCTTCTCGTTCTTGTACGCGTGGAATAGTTTCCTGTGGCCGCTTCTCATCATTGGCGAAGGCGAGAGGCAGAACCACGTCCTGACGCTCTCGCTCATCACGCTCAGCAATGTCGCGGCAGACCGCCCGAATATCGTATTGACAGGGGCGGCGATTGCGATCTTGCCACCGATGATCGTCTTCATCTTCGCTCAGCGTTACTTTATCGAAGGTGTCGCCACTAGCGGGCTAAAAGGCTGATTCATGCCGATTCATTGCCAGTCACAGCGCTGGATTATCGAAACGGCGCACACGGCGTATAGCATGGGCATCAATGACGACGGTCGCCTGACTCATAGCTATCACGGTGTGCGCCTGTCGCACATTGATGATTATCCATTGCCGACCACGCCGCGTCCCTATGCCAGCTTCACCCGTCCGGCACATCAAACGCCGGAAGAATATCCCGTATACGGCGATATGTCGTTCATCGAACCCTGCCTCACCTTGAGCTTTGCCGATGGCGTGCGCGCTGTGCGCCTGCGCTACGAGAGCGATCAGGTCACGGCGGGTACGCTGGCGATCACGCTCGTTGATGAGAGCTACGGGCTGTACGTGACTCTGCATTATCGTCCGCATCCAGCGTATGATCTCATCGAACGCTGGGTGACGATCGACAATCGTAGCGCGGATACCATCACGCTCCAGCGCGTGCTATCCGCACAGATGCACGTCCCCGACGGCACACAGTATCACTTGCATCATCTGTGGGGCAAGTGGATGGACGAATGGCATCACACCACTGATACCTTGACTGCCGGCGTAAAAGTGCTGGAGAGCCGCACGCTGACGACGAGTCATCGGCATCATCCTTATGTGGCGCTGGATGATGGCACCGCGACCGAAACGCAGGGCGCGGTCTGGTTCGGCTTGCTATCGTGGAGCGGGAGTTGGAAAATCACTGCCGATGTCAACGAGTTCTATCAGACGCGGGTTAGTCTCGGTCTCAATGATTGGGATTTCGCGTGGACGTTGCGCGCTGGTCAGCGTTTCACCGCGCCTTCAGCGTTTATCGGCTATAGCGATTGTGGGCATGGGCACGTGTCGCATTGCCTACACGATTTCATTCGTGAGCAAGTTGTGCCGCATCTGGATGCCCCGCGTGATGTGCTGTATAACTCGTGGGAAGCGACGATGTTTGATGTAGACATCGACCAGCAAAAAGCCTTTGCCGAGCAAGCGGCACAACTGGGCATCGAGCTATTCGTGCTGGATGATGGCTGGTTCGTCGGTCGCAAAGATGATACAGCCGGTCTTGGCGACTGGTATCCTGACCCGCAACGCTTTCCGGCTGGTCTCACGCCATTGATCGACCACGTTCACCAGCTTGGGATGAAATTCGGCTTGTGGATCGAGCCGGAGATGGTCAACCGTGATAGCGATGTCTATCGTCAGCATCCGGATTGGGTTTTGCACGCGGGCACACGTCCGCGCTTAGAAGGGCGCAACCAGCTGATATTAAATATGGCTTTGCCGGCTGTTCAGGCGCATTTGATCGATCGCCTCGACACCTTGCTGACGGAGAACGCGATCGACTTCATCAAGTGGGATATGAATCGCAGTGTCAGCGCGATCAACGCGCCTGATGTGTGGGTGACATACGTGCAGGGTGTATATCATGTGTGGCATACTCTGCGTGATCGTCATCCGCATATCATGTGGCAAAGTTGTAGCGGCGGTGGCGGTCGGGCGGATGTCGGCATGTTAGGTCTCGCTGATCAGGTGTGGATTAGTGACAATACCGATCCTCTGCGGCGTTTGCCGATGCAGACGAGCTACTCGCGTGTCTATCCTGCTAGCACAATGGAGGCGTGGGTCACAGCGATGGGCGCAGAACACTTATCATTAGTATTCCGTTTTCACGTCAGTATGTGTGGCGTGTTGGGCGTCGGCGCGGATTTAACCGAATGGGATGCTGAGGAGCGAGAGACGGCACGCCAATTGATCGCGCTCTACAAGACTCTGCGTCCGGTGGTGCAATTCGGCGATGTATATCGCTTGCAGACGACGCACGCCGCTTACTACGCTGTGCAATTCGTCAGCAAAGATCGCGGGCAGTCGGTCGTATTCTGGTTTCGGACATATGTCGATGATCCCGCGCCGCCCTTCAGCGTTCGCCTGCGCGGACTCGATGCTGATGCGTCGTATCGTCTGCTAGGGCAGGGGGTTATCAAGCGCGGGGATGCGTGGATGGCAATCACGCAGACGATGACGCTTGCGAACGTTAGCAGTGCGATTTGGCAGTTAGAACGAGTGTAGATGCGGCTAAAGTGTAAACCGTGATGCGCTCAGGTCTTCTGGTTGCGGTAGTTGGTCAAGCCCTGTAGCACCCATGCACGGGCTTGGTCGCGCTCGCGCACATCCATGAAGCGTCGCTCGACACTGCCGCGCACGATCTGCAAGAATACGTCGAGTGCCGCCATCATTGGCGATCGCTCAAAGACGTATGCCGCCCGTCCACCATCCGGCACATTCTGATAAATGTGGTTCAGCCCACGTGCGGTTTTCATAATGTAGCGCAGGGGCAAGTCGTTATAGCCGGAGGCATCAATCAGAATGAAGTAGGGTTCGTCGATTTCAAGTTGATGCTGATACATACTCTCGATATATTCCTGAAATTTATCGACTGCCGCGCGGCTGTTATCGTGGAAAATGATCTCGTGCAAGCCGTTTTCATAGCGGCGATAGCTCGCTAGATCGTGGGTGTGTTGCAGTGCAATTGGCATCGTCGGATGGCTCATTGGCGTATGATCTCCTTCATGCTCTCTATTTGCTTGGCTGTAGCTTGTTATTTAATTGTGCAGTTTACAGCAATACACAAGTAATTCTACTCCGAATCGCCATAAATTGATAGCAGATGCTTGCGTTCTATTTTGATGAGCTTTACCATGGGCAAAGGTGTTAAATATCGTTCTGCCACCCGCGTCAACAGGCAACGGATTTGACGACCCGGAACATATCAGGGGATGACAGTCAACGTCACGGAAGCATTTATTTGTATAAGGATAGACCCACATGAGTGACAACCGATTTTTAGACCGCATTGCCAACGACATTGTGCTGTGTGCAGAAGGCTACTTGTTTGAACTAGAACGACGCGGGTATGTGTCAGCCGGGGGGTTCGTGCCAGAAGTCTCGCTTGAAGAGCCGGACGCGGTGCGCCAACTCCATCGTGATTTTCTACGGGCAGGCGCGGAAGTGATGGTCGCTTTCACGTATTACGCGCATCGGCGCAAATTGCGCGATATTGGTAAAGAAGGCGTACTCGAACAGTTGAACCGTGCTGCATTACAAATTGCCGGTGATGTTGCGCGTGAAGGCGATGCCTTGCTCGCCGGTAACATCTGCAACACATGGGAATACGACCCCAACGACGCGCAAAGCCACGATCTCGTCCGCGAGATGTTCCGCGAGCAGGTGCAGTGGGCAGTTGATGCTGGCGCGGATTTCATCATCGCTGAGACCTACGATTATTATGGCGAAGCCGAACTCGCGACCGATGTCATCAAAGAATTTGATCTGCCGGCGGTGGTCACCTTTGCCGCTAAGGGCGACAAGAGCTACGATAATATCGACTGGGTGACGGCGTGCAAAAAGCTGGAAGATCACGGCGCGGATGTGGTCGGGCTGAATTGCGCGCGCGGGCCCCTAACGATGTTGCCCCTGCTGGAGAAGATTCGTGCAGGTGTCAGCTGTCACCTTGCGGCGCAACCGGTGCCATATCGTACAACGGACGAACAACCGTATTTCCAGATTTTACGCTTCAATGATGGCAATCGTGCCTTTCCTGTCTCGCTTGATCCCTTCACGCTGACGCGCTATGAGATGGCAGAATTCGCCACCCGTGCCCGCGATATCGGCGTGGATTTCATCGGTATTTGCTGTGGTGGCGCACCGCATCACGTCCGCGCGATGGCGGAGGCGCTGGGGCGCAACACACCAGC
This sequence comes from Anaerolineae bacterium, assembly GCA_034437755.1. Taxonomy (GTDB): domain Bacteria; phylum Chloroflexota; class Anaerolineae; order Aggregatilineales; family Phototrophicaceae; genus JAUZRW01. Next base: position 25,745 of record DAOTTV010000028.1, read on the forward strand.
GAGCAAGTATTCACCCCAGATGGAATTACATCCGGTGCTAGGCGAGAACTCCGCCGATCATCACGCGACTGACCGCGATACATGGCAAACGACCGACAGCTAAGGACAACATCACTCATGAAACAACACGCCCATTGTGTCATCATTGGCGGTGGGATCGTGGGATGCAGTGCCGCATATCATCTGGCGCAGGCCGGATGGCGCGATGTCGTCGTTCTCGATAAGGGTGACCTGTTTGAGAATGACGGCTCGACCTCTCATGCGCCGGGTGGCATGCACCTCACACATCCGTCGAAGATGATGACCAAATTTGCCACGTACTCCACCGAACTCTACGCGCAGTTGCCACCATATGACCCCCAACGCCCGCCGTTTCGTCCGGTCGGCGGGGTAGAAGTGGCGACGACTGACGCACGCTGGCACGACCTCAAACGTAAGCAGGGCCTCGCCCACGCCTACGATGTCGAAGCGCATCTGCTGACCCCGCAAGAAACACGCGATCTCGTGCCGCTCGTCGATCCTGATAGCATCATCGGCAGTTTCTATTGCCCGCAGGATGCCAACGTCATTGGCTGGCATATCGCCGCATCGCTGGCAACCGAAGCACAACGCATCGGCGATGTGACTTTTTACGATAATACGCCCGTGCAAGCGATCGTCATCGAAGCCGGGCGCGTGCAGGCGGTCATTACCGCTAGCGGGCGCATCGACTGCGAGCATGTCCTGCTGGCGGCGAATATCTGGTCGCCTGTCTTGACCGAAAAAGTCGGCATGCGCTTACCTCTGCTGGCGGCGGAGCATCAGTATACCGTCACGACTCCGATTGCACCCCTCGCTGGCGAAACCCGTGAGATCGTACACCCGATCATGCGTCATCAAGATGCGGCGCTGTACTTCCGGCAACATGGCGAGAGCTACGGTGTCGGCAATTATAATCACGAGCCGCTGATGGTCAGCCCGCACGCTGTCGGCAAGACCGCGATGCACGACTTCACCCCGCAACACTTCACCGCCGCATGGTCAGCCGCGACGACGCTGTTACCGGCGTTGCGCGGGGCAGAGCTAGCGCGCAAGTTCAACGGCATGTTCTCGTTCACCATCGACGGGTATCCGATCATGGGCGAGACGACTGTGGGCGGTTTCTGGACGGCGGTAGGCGTGTGGATCACGCACGCGGGCGGTGTCGGCAAGGCGATTGCAGAGTGGATGACGGCAGGCGCGCCGGAACTCGATTGTTATGCCGGCGATGTGCGCCGCTTCCACGATCATCAGTATACCCGCGCGTATATCCAAGCGCGTTGTGCGAACAACTACGCTGAAGTCTACGACATCCATCATCCGCATGAACCGATGAAGTATCCGCGTGGGGTGCGCTTGCGGCCTTTCCATCAGCGTTTTGTCGAGCATCAAGCGGTGTGTATCGAGAGCGCCGGCTGGGAAATCCCGAACTGGTACGAGAGCAATCACGCTCTTGTCGATCGCTATCGCGATCAAATCCCGCAACGGTCGGGGTGGGCGGGGCAGTTCTGGTCACCGATTCAAGGGGCGGAACATCTCGCTGTGCGCGAGACTGTCGCGCTGGCAAATGTCGCCGCACTAGCTGTAATCGAGATCGACGGCGCAGGCGCGGCGGATTTTGTCGATTATCTGACGGCGAATCGTGTTATCAAGCCGACGGGTAAAATCACCTATACGGCTATGCTCAACGAGCAGGGCGGCATCAAAGCGGATGTGACGGTGGTCTGTGTCGGCGAGCAACGCTACTGGATTCTCACGGGGGGCGGTCTTGTGCCGCACGATCTCGCGTGGATCAGGCAACATGCCCCGGCGAACGTCACCGTGCGCGATTTCTCGCGGCATCTGGCGGGGCTGGGCGTGTGGGGCCCGCAGGCACGCGACGTTCTACAATCGGTCACGGCGAGCGATGTCTCGAACGCGGGATTTCCGTTTTATACGTATCAGCAGATTGAAATCGGCGGTGTGCCGGTTCACGCCTTGCGCCTATCCTATCTAGGCGAACTAGGCTGGGAACTGCACGTACCGTATGATACGGCTCTGCGCGTGTGGGATACGCTGTGGGATGCTGGGCAGGCACACGGTATGATCCTCGCGGGGGCTGGCTGTGTTGACTCTCTGCGCCTCGAGAAAGGTTACCGTCTGTGGGGCGGTGACATCGGCACCGAGTACACGCCGTATGAAGCCGGACTGGGTTGGGCGGTCAAGCTCGATAAGGGAGATTTCATCGGGCGTGATGCGCTCAAGCGCGCACACGAAGCCGGCTTACAGCGCAAGCTCACCTGCCTAACGTCCGATGACGCGATGGCACTCGGTGGCGAGCCGATCGTCAGCGGTGAGACGAAAATTGGCTACGTCAACGCGGCGAACTATGGTTATAGCGTTGGTAAATTCATCGCCTATGGTTATTTGCCAACTGAATACACGAGCGTCGGCACAGAGGTCGATATCGTTTACATGGGCGAGCGGCAACGCTTCGTCGTCGCCCGCGAACCCCTCTTTGATCCCCGCATGGCGCGCATGAAAGCCTGAGCAATGAGATAGGTCAGCCGACGGACATCGAGATGATGCGGTGTCCGTTGGCTGGGATGGCTCAGCGGCTTAGCGCACCTGCTTCAAAGCGTGCGAGACGAAAAAGTGAAATATCGTGAGCGGTCGTGCCATCGGCGGCGAGATCGCTGAGAATCTGACCGATGATGGTGCTGAACTTAAAGCCGTGCCCGCTGAAGCCGCCACCGATGATGATATGCTCATGCGCGGGATGCTTGTCGATGACGAAGTGTGCGTCGGGCGTTTGTGTATACAGACAGATGCGCGTATCTAGTAGTTGACCGTGCTGGACAGCCGGCAGATGATCGCCGACAGCGTCGCGGATGCGCTGGACGGTGGCATCATCGGGCGCGTAATCGGTCACCTCCGGGCTTGCTTTGGGATCGCCGCCGTTGAACGCGGCTTTCACACCTGTACCATCGTAACTTGGCAAGCCGTACATCGTGCTACGGATGTCGTTATCACGGTGATAGATGAACACGGGCATCTGTGATACATCATGGGTGGCGGCGTTCTGGTGTGGCTGGAAGAACGCCAACTGACAGCGCAAGGTCTGGAAGGGGATGTTGAGTCCTGTTTGCTGGAGCAATTGTCCCGCCCATGCACCGGCAGTGACGACCAGTTTCGCCGCGCTGTAGCTCGCCTGCGCGGTCGTCACTGTGACGCTATCGGGCGATACGTCAATAGCTTGTACCGGTTCGCGCTCGCGTAGTGTTGCCCCGTGTTTTTGTGCGAGTTGGGCGTGGGTCTTCACTGCGCTGGATGTGCGAAGCATGCCGCTATCTGCCTGATAGATGATGCTCATCTCATCGGTGAAATGATACTGCGGGAAGCGTCGGTTGGCTTCGGCGGCTGGCAATACCTCATGGGCGATCGCCATCGCCTCCAGACTGCGGCGCGTATCGGTCAGGCTTGCATCGTCCGTATGTCCGAAGTCAATACCGCCCGTTGTGATCAACAATTGGGTCTGCGCCTCAGCTTCGACCTGTCGCCATAGCTTATAATTCGGCTGTGCGAGTTGAATATAATCGACGACATCATACGAATAGCGAATGATGCGTGAGTGCCCGTAAGAGCTACCCCAGCGATGATCGAGTTCAAATTGTTCGAGCAATAGCACGCGCAGACCGCGCTTCGCGAGGTAATAGGCGCTGGCACTGCCCATCGCTCCTGCCCCGATCACGATTACGTCAAATGTTCTCATCTCTTTGTCAGTCTACTAATCTGTTCAGTCCTTGTCTAATCATCCGTAAGTATACTGGAGATCAAGCCACCTGACGACCATCTTGCATGTGGTTGCCATCTGCTCTGATATTCATAATCTTATGTTTATATAGCGTTTGATGCTGTTAGAATAACATAGCGCTTGTCAGAGCATTTTGTATTTCGGCTATTTCTAAATGCTTATGTCCCCACTTGTCACTTATAATAGTTATAGCAAGTAATAAAAAATGAAAGGTTATCTGTTGGAGCGTCAAGTTTTCCTCACGGCGGATGATGCGACTATCGCCGACGTTGTACGGTCAAAAGGATTAAAAGTAGTGACCTTTCCTATCAATGGGACGCGTCGCTGGTATTTGCTGGAACATGCACCGACGAGTGATGTCACTGATCCGATGCAACATTATATGGAGGTCGCTGGTCAGCAACATATCGCGCTATACGAGATGTTCTTCAAATATGGGGTACATACCTTACTCACGCCGATCTTCGGTCCTGATTTGATGGATCGTGGGGCCGGTTATGTACAGATGGCAGTCGCTGGCATGCGATATTTCGTCGAAGACGCGACGTTTTTGGATTTTTACGAGCGTTACGACGTGCGTGTGCGCTTCTATGGCGAGCATCGTAAGTTCTTCGCTGGCACGCCCTTCGCTGAATTGAGTGATTTGTTCGATCAGATTGCCACCGCGACACAGCATCACACAAGGCATCGCCTGTTGATCGGAGTCTGCGCCAATGATAACGTGCGTCCGGTAGCCGAGATGGCGGTTGATTATTACAAACAGCACGGCACTGTGCCGGATCGTGATGATCTAGTTGCGATGTATTATGGCGAATCGGTGCCATCCGTTGATCTGTTCATCGGCTTCGATAAGTTCGCGGCATTTGACATGCCTCTGCTGACAACCGGTGAGGAAGACCTGTATTTCACAGTTGCGCCCTCGCTCTATCTCAGCGATGCTCAACTGCGCGAGATTTTGTACGACCATCTCTTCACACGGCAGATGCACGAGACTGATTATCAAGACCTGACACCTGATGACTGGCAAACCATGCGCGCGTTTTATCATGTGAATCGACATAACACACTGGGGGTGGGCAAGCGACAAGCCCATGGCAACTACTGGTATCCGCTCCCCCAAGTGACACTACCACCAGAGTTCTGAGGGAGATACATGGACGTGACTGCGAATTTGGACTTCAAACAACGAGCGATTGACTTGATACAAAACCGCGATAACCGCCTGCCACGAAGCGCGTATGACATCGCGTGGATGGCACGTGTGCGCGATGACAGTGGCGAATATGCGCGCTATCCTGATCTCGTGCGCTGGTTGGTGACGAATCAGTATGCGGATGGTAGCTGGGGGGGGCGTATGGCGTACATCCACGACCGCGTTTTATGCACGCTAGCGGCACTGATGGCACTCAAAGAAAACGGTGTTGATGCCGAATTTCCGCAGTTTATCGAACGTGGCGAACGGTTCATCTGGCAGAACTTGCACAAGCTCCATCACGAGTTTGCTGATCTCGCCGGTTTTGAGTTATTACTGCCGACGCTCTTACAACAGGCGAGCGAGATGGGCATCCGCGTGCCGGCACATACCTATGGCTATGGCGAAATCCGTGATGAAAAGCTCAAGCTGATTCCACTGGAACTGCTCGATTCGCCTAAGATGTGGGTCTCGCTCGCTAACTCGATGGAATATCGCATGGATAAAGATGTTCTGTGCGTGATGGAGAATATACAGGGGGCACACGGCGCAATCGCCAATTCACCATCGACCACTGCTTATCTCGCGATGCAATCCGGCAATCGTAACCAACAGGCGCTGGCGTATCTCGATTTCGTGCATGATCGGGGTGTGCCGGGCTTTTATCCGTGGACGGACTATGAAATCGCGTGGATGATGCAACATCTCTCGTATAGCGGGATGCCACTGGAGGAATTTCACAATTTGGATGTGTGGCAGACTCTGCTGGATGATATGACCAGCAAAGGTATCGGCATTCATCAGACGTTCGGCATCCCCGACGGTGATACGACATCCGTCACGATGCACGTTCTGCTTCAAGCGGGCTTCGATGTCGATCCTTTGATTCTCAAGACATTTGAACATCCTGAGACGCGCACCTTCCAGACCTTTTTCTTCGAGCGTAATATGAGCGTCATCACCAACGTCCATGCGCTGGAAGCCCTCGCGCTCTTGCCGGACTATCCCGCTCGTGAGATTGTGTGGGATGCGGTCATCCGGTCGTTGCTTTCCTTGCAGAAGTATCATACATTCTGGATTGATAAATGGCACATCTCGCCTTATTACGCCACCGGACATACGCTGATGGCACTGCTGAAATTGGGCGAGTTGGGCTTGGTCGAGTATTCGAATTCGATTGACTGGTTGATCCACACGCAACATGCCAACGGCGGGTGGGGGCACTTTGCCTATGCAACCGCCGAAGAAACCGCCTATGCCTTGCTGACCTTGATGACCTATCACGAGATGGCGCGTCCGATTGATGTTGATGTCATTCATCACGGTATGGAGTTTTTGTATCGTTATCGCGATAATCCGCAACCGCATCCTGAGTTATTCATCGCCAAGACGCTCTACACGCCGATTGACGTAGTCGAAGCCCTACTGATGGCGACATTTGCCCGCTACGAGACCTTGTTCATCTCGGCATGAGACCGCGCATGGTCAGACAAAATTGAGGTTTGCGCTCTGTTGTAGAATATGACAGAATCATCAAACAGATGCGTTAGTATACATCTTAGCAAACTATTACTATCAAACTACACACAAGTGTCATATACGATAAGGAAATTTAGCATGAGCGATCAGCCTAATGATCTACAACCAGAATCCACGACAACCCGCGATGAGCAAGCACCGACGAGCGATCAAGATGCGCCGTCTACGCCTGAACAGAGCGACGACGCACAGCAACCCCTCGCGCTGATTATCGAAGATGATCCCGAAGCCGCGTTCATCTTCCAGCGGGCGATGCAGGCTAATGATTGCCGCGTGCGCGTCATCAATCGCGGTGATGAAGCACAAGAAGTGCTGAAGACTGCCCGTCCCAGGGTCGTGTTGCTCGATTTACATTTGCCCAGCGTCAGCGGGGTGGAGTTACTACGACAAATCCGCGACAACGACGAACTGCATAAGACCAAAGTAATCCTGCTGACCGCTGACCATGCCACAGCGGATATGATCGAAACATCCGCCGATATGGTCTTGCTGAAACCCGCAACCTATAGTCAGGTGCGCGATCTCGTCAAGCGCATCATGAAGCGTAGAAAATAGCGCCGTATTAGATCGGTGTGCTATGACGACCGTCGTCTGCTGCCTGCCATTTGAATACGTGTACGTCGAGGTCAGCGAGTGCCGTCTGCAAGCGGGCGAAGGTCGCTTCGTCAGGATATGTGCCGACGATCGCCCCGCCTGACCCCGCAAATTTGGCACTCGCGCCGCATTGCCGCGCAACATCGACCATCCGCACCTGCCAATCAGGCAAACGTGCGATGCGCCGGCGGGTGTCGAAATTGGCATCAATCAAGCGTGTCAGTGTCGGTACGTCTCCGCGTATCAGCGCGTCGTAGCCCTCTGCGGCATAACTCGCGAATGTCGTCATCGCGGCTTTTACGTCCGCATCGCCGCGCTGATACCGCCCACGAATGTCATTATGGAAAATCTCCGTCGGCTCGCTGAGACCGCGATGATGTGCGATGTACAAAGGTATATCCGGCATAGGATCGATCGCCTGATAGTGATAATGCGCGATTCCGTGCTGGTATTGCTCGTGAGCGCGATCAAAATCCATGTAGACCGCCCCCCCATAACACTGTATGACTCGATCCTGTAAACCCGCCGTAATGCCCAGCTCATCCATCTCAACTGAGAGCGCGAAACTCGGTTGGATTGCCAGTGGCATCGTGACATCGTAGAACGCCAGCAAACACTTGAGCGTCGCGATGATGATCGAGCTGGATCCAGCTAAGCCGACTTGTCGCGGGATAGTCGACTCGTAGCGAACCGAGAAGTTCTGATCGTGGAGCGTGATGCCCTGTGCGTCGCAGTATTCGACAAAGCGTTTGATCGTGGCTTTGACAAGGCGAATACCGCCATAGTAACCATGCAAGCGCACGTCGTCCGCTAGTGCATAAATCGACCGGAAGCGGCTATGATCGTACTGCGCGGGGACGATTTCGAGCGTGTCCCACTCGTAGAGGACGACTTCTGACCAGTAATCGGGGATGCTGATCGCGATCGTCTTACCGTGATAGCCATCTGATGGATTGCCCAGCAAGCCCGCCCGCGCATATGCCCGTTGTCGAATGATAATCATCGCTGTTACTCTTGCAAAGTCGCGAGGTAGGCGCGCAAGTCTGCCCCGTATTTGTCATCCGCCAGCGCAAATTCGACAAAGGCGCGGAAGTACGACGCGAAGTTGCCGATGTCATAGCGTTGCTCATCGGCAGTCAGGCGCACGCCATAGACTGTCTGCCCCGATTGGATGAGGTGTCGGATAGCGTCTGTCAGCTGGATTTCGCCACCCGTGCCGGGGGATGTCTGCGCGAGTGCTGTGAAAATCTGCGGTTTGAAAATGTAGCGGGCCGCAATCGCCAACTGACTTGGCGCGTCGGCGGGGTCGGGTTTTTCGATCACGTCCTGTAAGCGGAACATAGCAGCGGGGCTCTCATCAGCAGGGTGGGCGATGCCATAGCGTGCGACGTCATCGCGTGACACCGACTCAAAAGCGACAACGGCGGCGCAATCAGTCTGTTGGTAGCAGGTTTGCATCCGCTGGAGCAAGTTGTTCTGGGCTTTGAGACCGATGATCGAATCGCCGAGTGCGACGACGAAGGGATCATCGCCGATGAACTCGCGCCCACATAAGACCGCGTGTCCTAGCCCGAGCAATTGCCGCTGACGGGTGAAGAAGTAGCGCGTCGGCGTGTAGTCGAATTGCAACTCGGCGAGGATGTCCTCTTTGCCTTTTTCGCGCAAGGTGTTGACCAACTCGGTATGAATATCGAAGTAGTTCTCGATCGACGTTTTGTTACTGCCCGTGATGAACAGAATCCGCTCGATGCCAAAATTGATGAGGTCTTCGACGATATATTGTACAACGGGTTTACGTCCCACAGGGAGCATTTCTTTCGGTTGCGATTTAGTCACAGGGATCAGGCGTGTGCCCAACCCTGCGACGGGGACGATTGCAGTTTTAATCGCCATCCAGACAGCCTTTCACATAATCGAGGATAAAAGCCTGTCCATCCTACCCAATCGCCTGCCTACTGCACAGGATGAACCGCCGCCATCGTGCTATTGCTCGGATTTCAACGACAACTCTGCCAGCACCGGATAGTGATCGCTGGGATATAAAAGATAATGCCGGTGACGTTCGCGCTCAGATCGTGGATGAAATCGCTCCAGACATTGACCCGCACCGGAAACACGCCCACGTTGATGATGCCCACGCAGGCGGCAATCGCACCAATCGTGAGCAGGGTATGTCGGCGCTGGCTCAGTTCGTTGGCTTCGACGAGAATTTGTAGCGTATTGAGCAAGTCACGGAGTAAGGTCAGCATGATGATGCCGACGGTAATCATGCTGATGCGAAACAGCGTGTCCGACCCCTCATTGTATCCCGCGTGCATGCGTCACCGCTTAACTATAGCTGTGTAGTGATAAGCTCAGAATTCGATACCGGCGCGTGCGGGGATGCCAGCGTCATACGCATGCTTGACTTTTTCCATGCGCGTGACAGTATCGGCGTAGTCGATGAGTGCCTGCGGTGCGCCGCGCCCGGTGATAATCAGGTGCATTGCCGGTGGCTTGTTGGCGTTTAGCCATGCGATGACTTCGCCCGTATCAAGCCAGTCGAAATCCATCAGATAGGTGAATTCATCCAGCACAACCATATTATATGCGCCACTAGCGATTTTTTCTTTGGCAAGCTCCCATCCATGTAAGGCTCTCGCCTGTGTTTCGTCCATATCTTTACTCGTCCACGTCCAGCCATCGCCGGTCTTGACGGCATCCAAGCCGAGACGTGCCAGTGCGCGTATTTCACCCCATTGCCCGCCCTCATGCTTGAGGAATTGTACCAGCGCGACTTTTTTGTTACGTCCCAGCATCCGCAGAATGACTCCGAATGCCGCCGTTGATTTGCCTTTACCGTCGCCCGTATTCACCAGCACTAATCCGCGTTTGGTGCTTCGGCGCGGTTGGTCGGCTTTGTTATCGTTTGCTGAGGATGTTGGTGTACCGCTCATGAGGCATGATCCCTTTCATTTCGTCTTTGTGTGTGTGATTGTGCGCCTTTGCTTGCGTTGGTGTTTAAGCGGGCAATGGTCGATAGCAGAGTTTCGATACTCGCACAGGTGTGCGTTGTCCCTGCGTGATCGACGTGCCAGAGCGGATGATCGCTGTCATCGTGGATGATAATCTCTAGGGCGCTATGATCGGCAACTGCGCTATCTTGCACGGTATAGCCCGCGCGCGTCATGGCGCGGTACGTCCACATGCGTGGGACACCGTGCCCGTGAATCACGACTGTTTGCCCATGCTTGCGAATCATGTTGAATGCTCCTGTCGTGCGATCGAATGTAACGCCTTCGCCACGGAAGGCATCTTCAAACGTGCCATCTAATACTAAGTCTTCAGGTGTGCCGACGCGCACCCGTCCACCAGACATCAGCCACAGTGTATCAGCTGAGCGCAAGGCGAGATCGAGATCATGAGTAGAGAGCAAGATTGCCCGTCCGGTCTCGATTGCGAGATGGCGCAGGAGGTGCATCATCTCGGCGCGGCGCGGTAGATCGAGGAAAGCCGTCGGTTCATCTAAGAGAATCAGACGCGATTCTTGTGCGAGTGCGCGGGCGATCATCAGCTTTTGCCGTTGTCCATCGCTGAGTTCGCTCACGGGGCGCGCCGCGAGATCATTTGCGTTCACGGCATCGACCGCCCAGCGGATGACTGCTTCGTCATAGCGCGATAAGCGACCTGTCCAATCGGTATACGGATGGCGACCGAGTGCCACTAGCGCATACCCGTTGAGCAAGCCAACGTTCGGGCGATCGGTGAGGACGACGCTCAGTAGGCGCGCACGTTGGCGTGCCGGCAAGCGGGCGAGATCATGACCGGTCAACGTGATGCGACCGGCGAGAGATGCTTGCATCTTGGCGATGGTACGCATCAAGGTCGATTTGCCTGCGCCGTTCGGCCCCAGCAAGCATACCAGTTGTCCGGCAGATAACTTGAGGTTGATATGCTCAGCGACGACGACATGCGGGCGGCGCGGGGCATCGTAGCCGATGGCTAGATCGTTTGTTTCGAGGACGGTCATCGTGCTCAACCTCCGAAGGATTGGTGTAAGTTGCGCTGACGTAAGATCACGCCGACGACGATCGGCGCACCGATGAGGGCGGTGACGGCGTTCAACGGCAGGATCTGATCGCTACCCGGCACTTCGGCGATCAGCGCGGCAATCAGCGCGACAATCGCCCCCATGAGGATCGTGCCCGGCATCAACACGCGATGATCGGACGTATCAAACAGACTGCGGCATAGGTGCGGCACGGCAATGCCGATGAAGCCGATCGGGCCGCAGAAGGCTGTCACCACGCCTGCCAGTAGAGCGGTTGCGCTGACAACGGCGATGCGCGTCGTCGTGATGTTCATCCCCAGACTGCGCGCGTAATTCTCGCCTAGCAAGAGCGCGTTCAACGATTTGGTCAAGGTCAAGGAAATACCGAGACCAATCGCCACGCCGAACGCCAAAATCGGCATCTGATCCCACGTCACACCGCTAAATGTGCCGAATGTCCAGTTGATATAGGCTTGGATGCGCTCCGGCACGGCGAAGTACAGCAGGAGACTGACGATTGCCGATACGAAGTAACCCATCATCAAGCCGAGTATCAGCAGAGTCATACTGCTCTGCACGCGGCTTGCCACCAGCAGAACAATCACCATCGTTCCGCCCGCGCCCAGCGCCGCCGCGCTCGCCAACAGCAGGTCGCCCGTCAAGCCGAAGCCCGCCAGCAGCATCCCACCGACTGTCCCCGCACCCAGCACGACCAGCGCCACGCCCAGACTTGCGCCGGAACTGATACCGAGAACGAAGGGGCCTGCCAGCGGATTACGAAAGAAAGTCTGCATCATCAAGCCGCTAACACCGAGGGCTGCACCGGTCAGCATGGCGGTGGTTGCTTTGGGCAGGCGAAACTTGAGGACGATATTCGTCCATGCTGTGCGCTCGGCTTCGCCCCCCAGCAGAACCGTGATAATCTGGTCGATCGGAATGTGTACCGACCCGATGCTGAGGCTCAGCAAGAACATCGCTGTCAGCGCACCGACTAGAATCAGCAATACGAGCGGGCGCAAACCGAGATCAAGCCGTTGATGTTGTTTCGCATCGGCGTAATCGTCGGGGTGGGGCATGGATTCGTGAGTCAACTCAGACATGGTGTTTCCATTCTTGTCGTGTGTGTCTCATGTGGGGATACGAGCGCACCTGTATCCCCACATGCCGTTACTCGTCAGCGGTCGGTGTCAGCGGACGATAAAAGTTGAAGTCATGATCGGGCAGTAGCTCTGGATGGAAGATGGCGACCAAATCTTGCAAGATCAAATGTGGGTTGGTCACGCCCATTTCAAAGTAGTTGTTACCGCCATTGGCGTTAACGTCCAGATTGTTATTCCACACATTGCCCGTGACAACCGGCGCAAAGTCAGCATAACGCGCATCAATGTCGGTCAAGCCCTCGACACTGCGTAAGCCAAAGACGTTCGTAATCCAGATGTCAGCATCGAGCGCACCGCTGTAGATTGTCTCGAAGCTCAGACTGATGCTATCGTCGGGCGCTTGGTCGGCGAGGGCGACCTGACCGCCAGCATCGTTGATGAGCGTACCGACGTAAGTATCCGCGCCGGGGATCAGCCACGTTTCGCTAAAGCTGGAAAATGCGTTGACTAGCACGACCGGTTGTTCGTCTGCTGGGACTGTCGCCGCCAGTTCACGCGCACTGTTATATTGCGTGACGATGTTATCGTAGATTGTGTTCGCCGCCTGTTCCTGATTGTAGAAGAGCGCGATGTATGTCAGCCATTCGGCACGGGCGAGGGGCGTAGGTTCGCGCCAGCTAGCATCCAGCGCCGTGAAGATGCCGGCATCAATCAGAATCGGATAAGCGTCGCTGGATGGATCGAAGCCGTAGGTCACCACGATGTCCGGTTCCATCTCCAGCACGCGCTCGACATTCACTTCGGTGCCACTGCCGATGGCGACCAGTTCATCATTGTCGATGCTTTCGCGTATCGCTGGCGTGTTGACGAAGGTAAACGTATCCAGCCCGACGAGATTATCCACCAGACCGAGATCGCTCAGCGGCGGCAATTGCGTGGTCGACATCGCGATAATGTCGGCGGCGGGCACGTCGATAAATTGCGTATTATCGGGGAAGTCAGCGGCGGCGGGTGTCGGCGTGCCGCACTGCGTCAACACGTAGGTGAAAGGGTCGGCACCGTCGAAGGCATCGGTCACGGTGACAACTTTATAATGATTGAAGTACTCAACGGTGAAGTTCTCGGCATCCTGCACATCAACTTTGTGCGGGAAGTAATCGACTTCGGTATCGTAATCGCTGACACAAGCATCAGTCAGGTTGCTCTCTTGTGCGGCGCTCGGCATCCAACCCAGCACGCTCACCAGCCCGATTATCAGCATGATTGTCCATAAACGTTTCATCAAAATCCTCCTCAAGCGTTTTGTCAGTGATGTTAACTATCATGTCGCCATGGCGTGCGGCACGATGTTCCCCGCACGCTCGACGCATCATTCGTGAACATTCCGTCGCTATCAATCAGGATTTGGGTGGATGGGGCATACATAATGCGCCGCATCCCCACAGCACATACCGACAGATGCGCGTATCGCGCCTGTCTGCGATGCTGAAGCGGGTGATGTGTGGCGCGTCTCTCAGATAGACTGAACACCTGCTAACCTCCATCGATTAGGATGAAGGCGATGGTCTTGAGGATGGTTCATGCAAAAACCCACCGAGTGGCGGGCATGAATCACGGTAGTCGTATTCACGCTCGTCTCCCTTTTTACGCGAAGGTACGCAACAATGTGTTGCAGTTCACGAGCTAAGTCAAAGGCAGGCATTCGGACTTCTGAGTGTGATCTCAGTTACCGTTGCGCGACAGTGTCGGACTTGCACCGATCTTTCCCTTTGTGTGCCGAACATCCGGGTTCGGGCACGCCTCTGTCTTAGGTTATGTGATTAACTGCTCATGAGCATAGCACGGACTATGCGGGCTGTCAACATGATGCGTGTCACTTATGTGCTGTCCCGATTATTTTTAAGTGTGCAAAAAATTTTTTAAAATTAAATAAATATCACTTGAATTATTTTTCGATTAGCCTAAAATTAGGGTATATGATCGCTTAGTCAAATGCTACGCGCAACGCTTTTTGCGACGGGCAAAAGGAGTTTTTAACAAAATGACTTACCGAATCTGGATGCTCATAAGCCTGCTGATGACCGTTGTCATCGGTAGTGGGGCGGCGCAGGATGACCGCCTCAATATCGTCGCCACGACGACCCAAGCCGGCGACATCGCGCGTATTCTGACCAATGGGGTAGAAGATGCCAACGTGACAGTTCTAATGGGCGCAGGGGTTGACCCGCACCTGTATCAGCCGACTGAGTCGGACATCGCAGCCATGAATCAGGCCGATATTGTGCTGTATAATGGCTTGAGTCTCGAAGGTCAGTTCGATACAGTTTTCAACGCGCTCGGTGAGCAGGGCGTGGCGACGATTGCGCTCGGACAATATGTGAAAGAAGCAGGCTTCATCATCGGCGGCTTTGACTTATCCGATGAACTGACCAACGTCGATGACCCGCACTTCTGGTTTGATCCGCGCAATTGGGAACTCTCGACGATAGCACTTGCGGAAGAAATGGCTGAGCTTGACCCCGATAATGCCGAGACTTACGTCACCAATGCCGAAGCCTACGCCGAACAATTGCGGACGCTGTATGAATGGGCAGATAATGGGATGCGTGCCCTGCCCGGTAATCAGCGTTATCTGGTGACATCACACGATGCCTTCCAGTATTTTGGGGTGGCGTTTGGCTGGCGACAGGCGGCTATTCAAGGTCTCAGCACCGAGGATGAAGCTGGTGTGGGTGATATTCAAGAGACGGTCGATTTCGTCATCGACAATAATATTCCGGTGATCTTTGTTGAGAGTAGCCTGCCGCCGGACACAGTCGAAGCGGTGGTCGAAGCCGTTGACGATGCTGGTGGGACGATTCGTGTCGGCGTGCGCGAACTATACTCCGATGCGATGGGCGATCCGGAACGCTTCGGCGGTACTTATGTGGGCATGATCGCTGAGAATGTCTACACGATCTTGCAATCGTACCAGTGTGCCGGTGTCGAGCTTGACATCCCCGAATGGCCCGACACGCTCGACGCGACCCCGCCGGATGATCTGCTCGACGTCGATTGTGATGTGGAGATTTAGAGCTTAGCACCAAACATGATGACGGTGCAGGGGGACACAGGTGCGCCGCACCTGTCCTGCCCGTCAATCACTGAGCAATGAGGAGCAAACATGACAGACGACCACACACACAAGCAACCGAACACAAAACGCCCGATTGCGATCAAAATCGATGATTTAACAGTGGCGTATGATAGCAAGCCCGCCAACTGGGACATTGATCTAGAAGTGCCGGAAGGCGTGCTGATGGCGATCGTCGGCCCCAACGGTGCGGGCAAAAGCACGCTCATCAAAGCTGTGCTGAATTTAATCCCGCGTGCGGCGGGGACAGTGCGCTTTTACGATAAGCCGTATGGACAGGCGCGTTCGCTGGTGGGCTATGTACCCCAGCGCGGGAGCGTCGATTGGGATTTCCCCACATCAGTGATTGACGTAGTGATGATGGGGCTCTATGGCAAGTTAGGCTGGTTTAGTCGTCCGGGGCGCAAAGAGCGCGACCGCGCACGCCATGCGCTCGATCAGGTCGGGATGGCTGATTTTGCTGATCGCCAGATTAGCCAGCTATCCGGCGGTCAACAACAGCGAACGTTTCTAGCGCGCGCACTGGTACAGGACGCGCAGATTTACTTTATGGACGAACCCTTTGCGGCGGTCGATGCAGTGACCGAGCGTGCGATTGTTGACATCCTGCGCGAGCTACGCGCAAGTGGCAAGACGGTACTCGTCGTACACCATGACTTGCAGACCGTCGTCGATTACTTCGACTGGGTGACGCTGATGAACGTCGAGATCATCGCCAGCGGCCCGACCGATGCCGTGTTCACACCGGATAATCTCCGGCGGACGTATGGCGGGCGCGTCGCCTATCTGAACGAGTCACAGACTGCTACCCCGATAGGAGACTGAGCTATGGTACACCTATCCGATCAAGATAAGCGGGTGTGGATGCTCATAGGCATTATTGCTGGGTTGGGGATTCTATTTGTGCCATTCAGCCAGCTTGTACTCGGCGTAACTTACACGTATACCGTGCGTGTTGTCGCCATCGGCGGTGCGATCTTGGGCGTGGTCAGTGGTGTGCTGGGATGCTTTTCGGTGCTACGGCATGAGAGCTTGATGGGCGATGCACTCTCGCACGCGACTTTGCCGGGCGTGGCTGTTGCCTTTCTCATCGCTGGGCGCGAATTAGGCGTGTTACTGATCGGTGCGGGGATTGCCAGCTGGATTGGCGTGCAGTTCATCCGCGCTGTGATCGACACGACGCGCATCAAACAGGATACCGCAATGGGCATCGTCCTTGCCGCATGGTTTGCCGCGGGCATCGCATTACTTGCTTACATTCAAGGGCGCTCTGATGCTAGTCAAGCGGGTCTGGATACCTTCATCTTTGGTCAAGCCGCGGCGATGGTTGCCAGTGACGTGTGGTTAATCGCTGGTGTTGGGGGGCTTGCCTTCGTGATCCTCGGCTTATTCTGGAAAGAGTTCAAGCTCGTCACCTTCGATCCGGATTTTGCAAGTGCGAATGGCTTCCGTGTTGGCTTACTCAATTTGATGTTATCGACCTTGATCGTCGTGGCGATTGTGATGGGTCTGCAATTAGCTGGAGTCATTCTGATGGTTGGGATGTTGATCGCCCCCGGCATTGCCGCGCGCCAGTGGACGCACAAGCTCAACCAGATGGTGATTCTCTCCGGCGTGTTCGGCGCGTTCGCGAGTGGGATGGGCGCGATTCTCAGTGCGGTCGATGCCGATATACCCACCGGCCCGATGATTATTGTGGTCGCCTTCATTATTGTTCTGCTGTCGATCGGCTTTGCGCCCGGTCGCGGTCTGGTGTGGGCGTGGCTACGGCGGCGGCGTGATCGTCGGCGCTTCGCCGTACAATCGACCTTGCGCGATCTGTACAAGTACGCACGATCACACGGGGACGCGAGGCATCCCGTCCCGCATGACTTCATCACGGGTATCAACTCGGCGACGGCGGAGCAAGGCTTAGCCCAACTGCAAAAGCAGGGCGATGTCGTCGCACAGGATGATGCGTGGGTGCTGACCGATAGCGGCATCGAGCGTGCGGCACAGGATGCCCACAATCAACAATTGTGGGAGGTGTATCGCATCTACGGCGATGAACTCGATCTCCCCCTGATTCGCGAGGATCGTCAGCGCGCGATCGAAGATGTGTTGTCCGATGAGGCAATCATCTGCTTAGAACGCAAGCTAGAGAAAGTAGCCAGCTAATGTTCGGTCTCGAAAGTATTCTCATTGACTTGTTGTTGACGGTCGTCACGCCCGATCCGATCAATCAATTTCTGCGCGACCCGCAGACCACCGCTACGATCGTCGGCACGATGATCGCGGTATCCGGCGCGTTACTGGGCACGTTTTTGCTATTGCGCGGGATGGCGCTCACCAGCGATGCCATCAGTCATACCGTGTTGTTCGGGATTGTCGTCGCCTTCATGATTATGACCGGTGTCTTGAACCAAGCGCCGAATCCCTCGTCACCGTGGTTGATTATCGGGGCGGCGGGGGCTGGTGTAATCACAGTCGTCTTGACAGAGCTGATACAACGGTCGGGCTTGGTGCGGCAAGATGCCGCGCTCGGTTTGGTGTTTCCGCTCTTATTCGCGATTGCGATCATTCTCGTATCGCGCTTTATCGAAGATGTGCATCTGGATGAACATGCGGTGATGGTCGGCGAAATCGGGGTCGCATGGGCGAATACTAACAATCATTGCATCGACAATTGTACAAGCGTGACCATCACCGCCGACGACGACCTAGCTAACTTATCACGTCAATGTATCAACTGTCGCGAGTTGGGCATCAGCCCGCGTGATGAAGGCGCGGAATTTCGCCAGATTTGTACCAACTGTGGCACGTATAGCCCCGGACAAGCGTGGCAGGCAGGCTTGATCGACGATGAGCCGATTCTGATTTTCTGGCCGCAGTCAATCACGGTGACGAGTCTGCTTGCACTAATGACGGTGACCTTCGTGCTTCTGTTTTACAAAGAACTCAAACTCTCAACATTCGATCGGGGTTTAGCCAGGGCGCTAGGATTCCGTCCCGGTATCCTGCATTATGCGCTGATGGTTCTCGTGAGTCTGGTGGCGGTTGGTGCGTTCGACGCGGTCGGGTCGATTCTGGTGATTGCGTTCTTCATCATCCCGCCTGCCGCCGCCTATCTGCTGACCGATCGCCTCGCGTGGATGCTCGCGCTCAGCGCCTTGATTGGCAGTGCGGGGGCGTTCTTCGGCTATGATCTGGCACGCGGGCGCTTTCTGGGAGTGATCGAGATTGATCGCCTCTTAATCGCGCTGAATGATTTGTTTGGGCTGGGCTTACTGGAAGACTGGGACTCGTCAATTTCGGCATCGATGGTCTTGATGATTTTCTTCTTCTTCGTTGTGGCGTGGGTTCTATCGCCGAAGTACGGTCTCGTATCGACCTTAATCCGACGGGCGAATCATCGTCGCCGCTTCAACGATCAAGTGGTGCTGGGGCATATTTACAATCATCAACTGACAAACCGCGAAGCCGAAGAACTGGCGCTGGAGGATTTTTACACGCACTTTCGTTGGTCACAGCACAAGATGCAACGGGTCTTGGCTCGTTTGCGTGCGGCGCAACTGGTGCAGATTGTGGACGAATTGGTGCAGTTGACCGACCGCGGTGAAGCGCGTGTTCGGCACTTTCGCGAGCGCAATCTCCATATGACGACTGAAGCCGAGTAAGCGGGGCGGTTGAAGACTGCGCCATGACAGGGCGTGCGCTTGGGGATGATGCGCGAGACTGCCGGCCGTTGTCCGAGCGCGTCAGGGGTCGTCAAGAGTTGCTCAAGACGGGTATTTGCCTCAGTCCCCAGCAACCAGCGGAGTTTTTCTAAGCGCTGGAATAGTTGGGCTTCGGTCAGCACATCGCCCAGCGGGTCATAGGCGATGTTCGAATACCAACCGATGACGCTGTACGTCAGATAATCTTCGATGTCTAAATCATCCGCTTCATGAATATCCTGTAGCGGATCGTGGAAGTCGAGACTATCGCGAACGTTGTCATAATAGCGGCGTTGTTGAATGGTACTGTAATTTGCACAAATTGCCTCGCTATCTCCTACGTCATGTAGAATGGGTTTTGTGCGATATACATGAAAAAATGGGTATTCATTCAACAAAG
>DAOTTV010000029.1:0-16783 GCA_034437755.1 Anaerolineae bacterium
CAGCGGTGATTGTGCGACGAGGGTCACATGCTGGCAGAGCGCCGCCAGACCCGCGCGGATATGTGTACGGGGATTATCATTACTGCCAATAGCGATGTAGGCGCGTGCCATCTCTGGTATTATCCTCACGCAGTGGGAATTGGTATTTGTCTGTCATTATAACCCAAACTGCCCCCGCACACAGTCGTGCAGGAGCAGTTAGCGATAATAAGCGATGCTCAGGATGTCATCATCGGGCTGATAACTTTTTGGTTCTTTCGTATTTTGCGTGGTTAAGCGCTTTTTGTACCCTTTTTTCAAAAAGGGAACGCCAAAAACTTTTGCTTTTTTGAACGCTATGCGTTCAAAATGAACACGGTCAAGGAACGACAGTTCCTTGTGGGGGTGTGGGGGCAAAGCCCCTGCAACAAAAACCACGCGAAATCCCAAAGAGCTTTTATTGTAACGTAAAAGATAAGCGTGCGTGTTACATTTAAAGACAGATTCAACGTATCAATCGTTCCAAATCATCAGGAGAGTAGCCTTATGTCAGCTTATACGTTTCGTCCATCACAGGCCCATGAGTCAGTTTTCATCGCGACAGGGGCGATCGTTGTCGGTGATGTGCATCTTGCCGAGGATGTGAGCGTGTGGTTCAACGCGGTCATTCGTGGCGACACGGACACACTGCGTATCGGTGCGCGGAGCAACATCCAGGATTTATCCATGATCCACGCCGACCCCGGCTATCCGGTCACGATCGGCACCGATGTCACGGTCGGGCATCGGGCGATCATTCACGGTGCGACGATCGGCAATCGCACGCTGATCGGCATGGGCGCGATCTTGCTCAATGGCGTGGTCGTCGGTGAAGAATGTATCGTCGGGGCGGGGGCGCTCTTGACGACAGGCAAGGTCTTTCCGCCGCGTTCCTTGATTCTCGGCAGTCCGGCGCAGGTCGTGCGGAGCGTCAGCAATGCGGATTTAGCGATGATCGATGCCGGCGCGGCGCACTATGTCGAAAAAGCACAGGCGTATAAGACAAGGTCGTAAGCACAGGAATCAAAAACACCCCGCCGAGACGGGGTGTTCGTGTTAGCACGTACAGAGTAGTTAGGGTTAAATAGTTTTTAAATAAATTTAGTTGAGTTTACTCTGCACATCTCTATTTAATCTCAGTATATGACCATTCTCCTACGATGTCAAGCATTATCTTAAAAATAGATGAACAATTGAGGTGATGATTTTCACAAATGATTCATCCTGCTATTCTGCCCTCACCGCCGTCTATGCCATCACCCGCCTCGATCGTGAGAAAGCGCGTGAAGTCGCCGAGTGGATATTAGCCAATACTTAATACACCGCGGATCGTCCGCGCCTATGCTAAACTAGAGCGCAATCTGCTAAACAGATGGAGTGCGTCGTAATGAGTAAGAAACAACCCAACATGCAACGTAAAGTCGCATCACTGGAGTTAGACGAAGACGTGAGCGCGTATGACGCGGACGACAGCGCAGAGCGCGAGTTATCGCCACAAGAATCGTCGGAATTATACGAGCAAGCGACAGCCTATCTCAAGCGCGGCATGAAAGAGAAAGAAATTGCCGATCGTCTGGTCAATGCGGGCTTAGCGCGTCCACAAGCACATCAACTCGCACAGCAAGTCTGGCGCGAGAACTTAGGCGAGCGCCGCACGAATGCTA
The DNA here is from genome assembly GCA_034437755.1 of Anaerolineae bacterium. Taxonomy (GTDB): domain Bacteria; phylum Chloroflexota; class Anaerolineae; order Aggregatilineales; family Phototrophicaceae; genus JAUZRW01. The sequence goes on from DAOTTV010000029.1 coordinate 1,683, forward strand.
ATATTTTATTGGGCACGGGCTTCGTCTTCGTCTTGCTATGGGCGATTTTCACCGGCATCGGTTGGCTACAGAGTGGCACGCTGACGCTCGCTTCGCCGACCTTGCTCTTGCTCTTCGTGGGGGGCTGGTGGTTCTATAAAGCGTGGGATGCTTATCGTAAATTGCGATAGCGTTTCGTATAGTAGAGATGTTATCGCACATGAGTCAATGTTCCTGCTAATAGAAATTCGCGCAAAATATGCCAATATATCCCAATGTTCGTGTATTTATCCCAAATAATTTGGGATATTTGGGATAAATGGCAAAATGGGCGAATCGCGCAGACTCGCCCGTATGATCGCGTTAGACGACGATATTCACCTTCGGTTCTTTGCCGCGTCCGGGAATGAAGATCACCTTCTTCGCCGCGCCACCGTTGAGCGCGCTCTTCGCCGCGTCGCTATCCAGCGCGACTTGAATCGCGTCTTCTTCGCTGATGTCCGGCGCGACCATCACGTTCTCGCGGGGCTTGCCGTTAATCATCACGACCAGTGGCGTTTCGTCCTCTTTGGCTTTCTCAGGGTCGAAGACGGGCCACGCTTGCTGATGTACGCTGTACTCCCAGCCCATACGCGCCCACAGTTCTTCGGCAATGTGCGGCGTGACAGGTGCCATTAGCCGGAGCATGATATGCACGACTGCTTCAAAGCGGTCTTGGCTGATGCCCGCCTTGATCGCGTCTTTCAACGCTTTGCGTAGTTCCATCAGATTGGCAACTGCACTGTTGAACTTGAAGTTCTCCATATTGGTCGTCATGTTGTCGATCGTCTGGTGCGTCTTGCGTTCGATATCGCGCTCGGCTTGGGCATCGACCGTCGCGCCATCGACCCCTTCCGTGACCAGCGACCACACATCATTCAACCAGCGAACAACACCGTTGATCTGTTGATCGTCCCACGGGCCGCCTTTCTCCCAGTCAAAGCCGAACATCATGAAGGCGCGTACCGTGTCCGAGCCATAGCGTTCGACCAGATCATCAGGGTTGACGACGTTGCCCTTGCTCTTGGACATGCGCTGAATCTCTAAATGTTGCTGAAGTTGACCGACATCGTTCTTCCCCGCGATCGCGGGAATCACGACTTCGGCGGTCGGCGGCACATCGACCATCGTCATATCTGCGCCGATGAACAGCGTGTTCTCGACGCGCTTCATCAGTTCGCCCTCGATCTTCGCCACATCCATCGGGTGCTTCTGGTCGCCGCTGTCGTCGTCCGCGTCGATCACTTCAACATGATCGGCAATCAGGCGACTGCCATCGACTTGCCCCCACGCCAGCACATAATCGCCCTCACGTTGTGCGCCCAGCACTTGCCCCTGATTACGCAGTTGTAACATCGGCTCTTTGAACAGCGTCTCCACGTCCGCGCGCCCGTGGTCGGCGGCGATGCGCTTGGCTTCGTCGAACACGCCCAAGCCCTCGATCGCTTTATTGAACCAGCGCGTATACAGCAGGTGCATCGTCGCGTGTTCCTCGCCACCGGTATACGTATCGACGGGCAACCAGTACGCCGCTTCTTCCGGGTCGAAGGGGGCATCGTCGTAATCCGGCGACAGATAGCGCAGGTGATACCACGACGAACACATAAAGGTATCCATCGTGTCGCTCTCGCGCGTCGCTGGTTGCCCGTCGCTCGCGCTCGTCTGGGCAAAGGACTCGGTCGTCTTTAGTGGACTCGGGCCGAAGGGATCAAACGCGACTGCCATCGGCAGTTCAACCGGTAGATCGTCATTGGGGACGGTCTCGATGCCGCCATCCGCACGATGAATGATCGGGATCGGGCTACCCCAGTAACGCTGGCGGCTAATCAACCAATCGCGTAGGCGATAGTTGACGTTTTCCGCGCCGATGTTGTGCGCTTCTAGATAATCGATCGCGGCGGCAATCGCCGGACTCTTGCGCCCTTTTGCGCCATTGTGGACGGTGCCGTTGATCGCACCACTGTTGACCATCGTCCCTTCGCCGGTGTAAGCCTCGTCCATCTCATCGGGATTGGGCACGTCGTCCGCGCCCTCTGGCTTGACGACTGCGACAATGTCCAGATCGTACTGGCGCGCAAACTCGAAGTCGCGTTGATCGCCATAGGGCACTGCCATGATCGCGCCTGTGCCATAGCTGACCATCACGTAATCAGCAATCCAGATCGGGATTTGCGCGTCGTTGACCGGATTAAGCGCATACGCGCCGGTGAATACGCCGGTCTTCTCGCGGTCGTCGCTCAGGCGCTCGATCTCGGTGGCATTGCTCGCTTGTTCAACATACGCCGTGACTGCTTCTCGTTGGTCGTCGGTTGTGATCGTCTCGACCAGCGGATGCTCTGGCGCGAGTACCATGAAGGTCGCGCCCCACAGCGTATCCGGTCGTGTCGTAAAGACGGTGATCGTGTCGTCGCCCTCAGCTGTCTTGAAGTGAACTTTCGCGCCTTCACTGCGCCCGATCCAGTTGGTTTGCTTGATACGTACCGAGTCAGGCCAGTCAATCTGGTTGAAGTCCAGCAGTTCGTCAGCATAGGCTTTGTAACGGAAGAACCACTGCGTCATCAGCTTTTGCACGACGGGCTGTCCGAGGCGTTCGTCTTTACCGTCGATCACCTGCTCATTTGCCAGCACCGTCTGCAACGCATCCGACCAGTTGACCATCGCTTCGCCGCGATAGGCGAGGTCGTTCTCGTAAAAAATCTTGAAGAACCACTCCGTCCACTTGTAATAACTGGGATCGCAGGAGACCGCCTCGCGCTCCCAGTCGAACATCGCGCCCATGCTTCGCAGTTGCTTCCGCATCCGCTCGATGTTGTCGTACGTCCACTTCGCCGGATGAATCCCGCGTTTGACGGCGGCTTGCTCTGCCGGTAGCCCGAAGGCATCGAAGCCCATCGGGAATAGCACGTTATAGCCACGCATCCGCATCCAGCGCGCGCGGGCATCGCTGGGGGTCATGGCGAACCAGTGCCCGATGTGCAAATCACCCGATGGGTAAGGGAGCATCGTCAGCGCGTAATGCTTGGGCTTGTCCCAGTCCACCACGCTTCGGTAGAGTTGTGTATCTTCCCATTGCTGTTGCCATTTGGGTTCGATGTCTTTTGGATTATAACTTTCGGTCATCGGTGTTTCTCTCTCCATGTGATGTTGATATGCAGTGAATCATCAGCGCACGATTGTACCATCTGCGGTCGGTACAGCGCACGTTGTGCGATAAGATTAATGAGGGCGCAGTGCCCAAAATGTGGAGAGCCAGAGGCGGGGCGCGGCGTAGGTGAGCCGCTACGTAAGGAAAGAGCGGACGACCTCAACGCCCTGCGGAGATGGAATGATATGAGTCATGCTTGCAAACTCCGTGTATGTGTGTCATCAATACGATACCCACACGATACAGCGTTTGCCAGCAGATGTCAATCAAGACTTGCGCGGTGGACGGGGCGCGGGCAGAATCCGCACCGATCACCAGCACAATCGCCGCCCGCACGTTACAATGATAACCGTCCCGCGATGGACAAACACTTATCACCATTGATGCTATGACGATCTATACCCGCGTGAATAGGAGTAACCTATATGCAAGCAATCCCGAGACATCCCCGCTGTGCCTTGCTTGGCATTGTGCTAACATACATTCTAGCAGTCTGTACGCTTCCTCTGCTGGCACAGGACGCAGAAGGGGAGGTGATTTACGATACGGCTTACATCACGAGCGTTGGCGTTGTCACCGGTCAAGAACCTATCATGATTAATATCGAAGGCGAGCTAGCAGACCCCTGCACCAGCATCCACGACATCACGCAGACAGTTGATGAGCGCACGATTACAATTACTGTCGAGACAGAACGACCCGCCGATCTCATGTGCGCGATGGTACTCGAACCCTTCACGACGCGTGTCGAACTTGCGACCGACGACCTGAGCGGCGGCACCTATACGCTCGTCGTCGGCGATATCGAGCGGACGATTAGCGTGCCAGAACAAACGTCACCCGCCACACCCGCCGCCACCTGTCCCAGCGCTGATGCGGGGCAAGCCCTCTACGACGACGACATCCTGTGCTTTCTCTATCCCGAGGATTATCTGCTGGTCGATAACGACGACTTCATCCTGCTCGATGCTGGCGCACGCGCTGACGATAGCGCACGCGCCACGATTTTGATTCTGTTGGCGTTTGAAGAGAATACAACGCTCGAAAGCATCGTCGTCGATCTGACCGCGGCGCAGGGCAGTATCCCCACGCAACTGACGACCATTGGCGGCTATCCCGCGCTGGTCAGCGATGCGATCCCTGCCGAACGCGGGAGTCGGCGTGCGTTCATCATTGTCGATGGCGTGCTGTATGGCATCGACGCGCAACCTAACGATCCCGACGCATTCCCGACATCGACCGCCGCGATGCAAGCCGTCTGGGAGCTGGTCACGGAGTCGCTGGTGTTCAAGCCGTGATCTGTTAGAACCCTGACAGAATCGCTGGCTGAGGATTGACTCATTAATAAGCGATATGCTATGATTCAAACAGTGTGATGGATAGTCGCATGGGACTCACACGGCAGGAAGCTCCGAACCGTGTCAGGACCGAGAGGGAGCAGCACTAAGGTGTGAAATGGGTGTTGTGAGTATCCCAGTTGACTGTTCATCACATTTTTGATTCCCCGAATATGCCGCTAACGTCCTTGATCTTACAATCTGTTACATAAAGCCCCTGAATGACTGGTTTTCGGCAATATTTATGGAAATATATGTCATTTTATCTTACACTATCTTTAGATAAACGAACGAAAGTGACGCTAAATGCCAATAGATATTGACTGGGGCGATCTGGATAATACTGTCATCGTGATGATCATCAAGGGACGCTGGACGGGCGAGCAATTCTACACCGTGGTTGATGATTTACACGCGATGTCTAAAGAGCAAGATGCTCCGGTGCGCCTGATTGCCGATATGCGCTACACACAGAGTACGCCGAAGAATTTTCTACCGATGTTGAAAGCCGTTGTCAAGCGACCGAATTTCAACATCAAGCATGCGATTGTCATCAAACGATCGAACTATTGGGAACGCTTGATACAGATGCTCGTACAATCGAAAAGCATCACGATCGATATCCCCGTGACGTTCGTCGATAGTGTCGATCAAGCCTATGCTCTGCTCGATAGTTGACTGTGTGCAGGAAGACTCTCACGCTTCCGCGCAATCCATCGTACAATAGCCCTCGATTGCTGACCAACACCCGACGCTGACTCTATGTTTGAAACGCCAACAGCCACCGACGACACTCAACCGACACAAGCCACTGTCCCGCGCCCGCTCTTGCCGACGTGGATGCTGATTCTCCTGATGCTCTCGACGCTGGTCACGCTGATGCTCACGCTACGCTGGCTGTGGCAAGCGCCCGCCCAAACGCTGGACACCGCGCCCTCGCCGCGCCAGATTACGCTGGTGCAGGATAGCGGAGCGCGCACACTTACGACCGCCCGCGCCACCGTCGGCGATGTGCTAGACGCGCAGGGCATCAGCGTACAGGCGGACGATGCGATTTCTGTCCCGCTTGCTGCGCCCGTGCGCGATGGCATGACGATTACTATCGCCCGCGCCCGCACCGTACAACTCACCATCGACGACACCCAACAGACCATTCGCACGCCCTTGAGCAACCCGCGTGCCATCCTCGACGCGCAAAATATCACGCTCAACACTCATGATCGCATCTGGCTGGATGGCACGGCGACTGATCGCGCTTTGCTAGCTGAGTGGCCCGTGCCCGTCAACGAGATTGACATCCAGCGCGGGTTGATCGTGACGATCATCGACGGCGAGACCGAGATCACACAGCGCACGACTGCCGATACCGTCGGCACCGCCCTGTTTGAAGCTGATGTCACGCTCTATCTGACGGACATCGTCACGCCCGATGTCAACACGCCCTTACGTGACGATCTGCGGATCGTCATCGACCGCGCCCAACCCTTGCAGATTCAAGTCGATGGCACGACGATCGACACGCGGGTACAGGGGACGACCGTCGCCGATGCGCTAGCCGAGACCGGCATTGCGCTGGTTGGGTTGGATTATGTCGTGCCAGCCGAGAGCGACCCCGTCCACGCCGATATGACAATACAGGTCGTGCGCGTCACCGAAGCAGTCGCGAGCTATACCGAAGAGTTGCCGTACGAAACGATCATGCAAGCTGACCCTGATCTGGCGTTGGATCAGCGGCGAGTGCTACAAGCTGGGCAACGGGGCATACGGCGCTATGATGAGCGTGTGCGTTATGAAAACGGCGAAGAGATCGCCCGCGAGCCAGCCGGCACAACGCTGGTACAAGCGCCACAAAATGAAATCATCAGCTATGGCACACAAATCGTCCTACGCACCATTCAAACACCGGCGGGGCCGCGGCAATACTGGCGACGCTTGCGCGTGTATGCCACCAGCTACAAGCCCGAGTCCGTCGGTGGATCGACCGCGACCGCGATCGGGATGTACTTGGAGAAGGGCATCATCGGCGCAGACCCCACGATCATCCCCTACCGTACCAATATGTTTGTGCCGGGCTATGGGGTCGGTATGATGGCCGATACCGGCGGCCCGCGCAGTTCACGCTATTGGATTGATCTCGGCTATAGCGATGCCGATTGGGTCTCGTGGAGTCAGTATGTCGATGTCTATCTCTTAACGCCGGTGCCGGCGAATATCAATTATCTGCTCCCGCAATGGCGACCGATGGCGGGCTTGCCGGATAACGGCTGAGCGGGGCTTATGCACCGTCTCACTCGCCGATGCCGGCTTGCTCCGGCATCCCGGATTTGAGCGCACGCAGGATGTCAACCAGGCGCTCTTGCCATAGCTCGTCGTCGTCGCGCGCGTGCAGTTCGATCGCGGTGCGGCTAACATCGACATCATCGAACTCGCCGCCCAGTTCATAAGCCAGGCTCGCCCGATCAACCGCCATCAACCACCCGACTTTGATTAAGAAGTGATCGCGTGGTTTGATGACGGCGGTCGCGTTGATCGCGCTCGCGAGAATCTTGACGCGAATTTGATAGAGCAAGCCATCAACCGCGCGCGGCAACACACCGAAGCGATCGATGAGTTCGCTCTGCATCGCCTCGACTTCATCGAGGGTGCGTAAGTTGCCAATACGCCGATAGAGTTGCAAGCGCAGTGCCATCTCATCAATCCAATCGTTGGGGATATACGCCGCAATGGGCAGATCAATGATGATGCGCTCTTCGCTGACGGTCGGCGTTTGTGTCTCACGCTCGCCTTTCAGGTCGGCGACGGCTTGCTGGAGTAATTGCGTGTACAGTTGCAAGCCGACATTCGCGACGTGTCCGGTTTGCTTAGTGCTGAGGATATCGCCCGATCCGCGTAATTCCAGATCACGCATACTGATCTGGAGTCCCGCGCCCAGTTGCGTATGCTCGGCTAAAGTTTCCAGACGTGCCTTAGCTTCTTCCGTCAGCCGCCCGCCTGCATGGAAGAAATACGCATAGGCTTGGGTCGCGCCGCGCCCCACGCGCCCCCGTATCTGATAGAGCTGGGACATGCCGAACCAATCAGCACGATCGACAATCAGCGTGTTGACATTCGGCATGTCGATGCCGTTTTCGATGATGCTGGTCGCCAGCAACATATCATACGTGCCTTTGCTGAACTCGCTGATGACACGCTCTAACTGGCGGCCGCTCATCTGTCCGTGCCCGATGATGATGCTGGCTTCGGGGACGATCGCCTGCAATTTCTCGCGCAGATTTTCGATGCTCTTGACGCGATTATGAATCACGAACACTTGGCCGCCACGATCGATCTCGCGCAGGATCGCTTGTCGGACGAGCTTGGCATCGAAGCTGCCAACGTGCGTAATCACGGGCAGGCGGTCTTCGGGCGGCGTTTGCAACATGCTGATGTCGCGCACGCCCGACAAGCTCAGGTAGAGCGTGCGTGGGATCGGCGTTGCCGTCAGCGTCAGCACATCGACGTTCGCCCGCAGACGCTTGAAATGCTCCTTGTGCTTCACGCCGAAGCGTTGTTCTTCGTCGATGACGATCAAGCCCAGATTGGGAATATCGACATCTTTGCTCAACAGGCGATGCGTGCCGATCACAATATCGACCTTGCCCGCCGTCAGGTCTTTCAGGGTGGCGGTCTGCTCGGCTTTGGTGCGGAAGCGCGACAACGACGCGATCTTGAGCGGGAATTGCCCCATGCGCCGCATGAAGGTTTGATAATGCTGGTCAGCTAGTACTGTCGTCGGCACGAGTACCGCGACCTGCTTGCCATCGATCACCGCTTTAAACGCCGCCCGCACCGCCACTTCGGTCTTGCCGTAGCCGACATCGCCACACACGAGGCGATCCATCGGCATGTGCTGTTGCATATCTTGCTTGACTTCCCGAATCACGCGCAGTTGGTCGTCCGTCTCGACGTAAGGAAACGACGCTTCTAGCTCGTGTTGCCAGGCGTTATCGGCGGCGTAGGCGTGCCCGCTGGATGCCACCCGCTTGGCATAAATATCGAGTAGGTCACGCGCTTCTTGCAGGGCGTTCTGCTTGGCTTTGGCTTTGGTCTTCTGCCATGCGTCCTGTTTGCCCATCGTGTTGAGCTTCGGCGGCGCGTCGTCCGCCCCGATGTAGCGCGTCAGGCGGTCGGCCTGGTGGATCGGCACGAACAGCAGCCCGTTATTGGCGTAGCTAATCATCAAGAATTCGCGCTCGTTGCCTTCGACGGTGCGCGAGCGCAAGCCCTGAAATTGCCCGATGCCATAATCAACATGCACGACGTAATCGCCCTCGTGCCAATCGTTGTAATCGCTCTCGGGCAATTTGTGTGCGCCGCGGCGGTTTGTCTTGCGGCGACGCGGTTCTGGGCGCGACCATCCGAAAATCTCGGCATCGGTCAGCACGCGCAACGTGCCTTGATCGCTGTTCAGCACCCAACCCGCTGATAAATCCCCTTCGACAAAGACCAGCGCGGCGCGTTCTAAGGCGCTGTCGATCGTGTTCAGCTTGGGCAGGACGGCGCTGGCATCCTGATCGTACCAGATGTTTTCGAGACGGTCGATTTGCTGGGTGACGACGACCACGCGCTCGCCGGCGTTGTGGCGGGCGCGGATGTGCGTCGCCGCTGGGCGCAACTGCCCGCCGAAGCGATCCTCTGGCACGAAGACGGGCGCTTGATCGCTGGCGCTAGTCATGCTCAGGTCGAGCGTGGTCATCGTCGCCAGATCAGCCAGAATCGTCTCTTTGCTGACGTAGGGCTGGGGATAATCCGGCGGTAGTTGTCTGGTCTGGATGTTGTTCTCGCGGTTGTTCTCGGCTTCGGCGAGCAACTGATCGATCGTCGCGTAGAAGTCGTCCCGATCTTCGATCACGATCAAGGCATCCGGCGGCGCGTAATCCAGCAGGCTAATCGGGTTGGCATCGGTGTAGGGCAGGTAATGCTCCAGATGCGGGAATACTTGCCCGCCCTGCAAAGCATCATAATCAGCGCGTAAGCTCTCGCTGGCATCTTCAAACCAATCGCTGAGATGGCGCGCAACCGCCGGCATCAAATCCGGCAGGGCTTCGCGCGCGGGGACAAGCGCCAATTGCTCGATCGGCGCGACGGTGCGCTGGGTCGTCGGGTCGAAGGTACGCAGGGTGTCGATCTCATCACCGAAGAACTCGATCCGCACCGGGCGCTCGTGGGCGATGGGGAATACGTCTAAAATGCCGCCGCGCCGACTGAAAGTGCCCGGTTCGGTGACCATCGTCGCGCTATCATAGCCCAGTTGCACCCACTGCGCGATTAAATCTAGCACTGTGTGCTGTTCACCGACGCGCAAGACGCTTGAGCGCTTGCGAAACTGCTTAACAGGCATCGTCCGCTGGAGCAAGGCTTCGGCAGAGGCACCGATGATCGGTTGCGGCGCATCCTCCGGCGTGAAGAGCAGGGCTTGCAAGCTGGCGATGCGCTCGCGCACGACGGCGCTATCCCACGGCAGACGATCGTAAAACATCGGTGTTGGCTCGGCAAAGCGGTGCAGACGCTGGTCATCCGGCAACCACACCGGCAACTGCTCGATCACGTTATGGACGCGCTTGCCACGCGATGTCAGATAGATCACGGGGGCGGGCCAATCCTGCGCTAGCGTCGCCAGCACGAACGGACGCGCCGAGCGAATGACAGACCATGTCTGTGCGGTCTGCGCCTGTAAGAGCGATACAAGCTCTTGGTAGGTCGCATCCTGATAGAGATGACGGGTTAAGCCTGTGAGATGCATAGGGGTAAGTTCATCCATATGATATGAAAACAGAGAATAGTATAGTCTATCTGCGTTAGCAAAGTATAAGAAGGCTAAATACAAGGGGCGATTGTGCCATATGGCAGGCGCGAGTGTGCTGATATTCACCCACAAAGCGCACGAGTTATGATATGATAAATCTGTCGTATAAACCGTAATACAGGATCATCCATGCCCGAAAGTACCATTTCAGAGGCGGTTGAAAATTTCATCAAGTCTGTTTATGTGCTACAGCAAAAGAACGAGCGCGTCTCAACCAATGCGTTGAAGGATGCCCTCGGCATTTCGGCACCTTCGGTGACGGATATGGCACAGCGCCTGATGGAAAGCGGCTATGTGGATTATGTGAAGTATCGCGGCGTGCGCCTGACGGATGCTGGCGAGGCTAGCGCGCTACAGGTGATCCGGCGGCATCGCTTGATCGAACTCTATCTCGTGTCTGAACTGGGCTATGCCTTGCATGAAGTCCACGATGAAGCCGAAGCGCTCGAACATGCGGTCTCAGATCGGTTTATACAAGCGATTGCCAGCAAGCTCGGCAATCCCGAATTTGACCCGCACGGCGACCCAATCCCGACGGCGGATGGAACGATTGCCGCGCGCGAACTGCACCCCCTCAGCGATCTGCCCGTCGGCACGTCCGCGCGCGTCTCGCGCTATATCACCGCCGATGCCGATATGTTGCAACACACGCTCGATCGGGGCTTCACCCTCAATACCGAAATCGAAGTCACTGCGCGGGATCCCTTTCAGGGGCCCTTGACGGTGGTAATCGGCGACGAGACGACCGTCATCGGCTACATTGTCGCCGAGACAATTCTGGTCGAGGTTGTTGAATAAGCCCGTCACCACATCACATTAATGGAAATCAGGTAAGACTTAATCCGCTTACGCATGCATCTTAACGGTTCAAGACGGATATTGATGCGCCGCGTTGGTCGTTCCATGATATGATGAACGTGGCATGAGTACAGAAGGGAAACACAGAGCGATGCTATACCCAAACCCAGGCGATAGTCCGTACACAACCCCCGTCAGCCGACGGGTACGAGCGATTTTGCTCACGGATAAACAACGTCTCTTGTTCATCAAGCGGGTGAAGCCGCATAAACCGCGCCCCTACTGGGTTGCCCCCGGCGGCGGCGTCGAAGATGGCGACGCGACCCTGCACGATACGCTTCACCGCGAGTTGTGCGAGGAACTCGGCGCGACCGTCGATATATTAGAACACAGCTTCGTTCTGCGTCATCATAAAGCCGATAAACGGCTGGAAGAACACTTCTTCGTGTGTCGCCTGCGATCGTATGATCTGAGCCAGCGCCACGGCCCCGAGTTCGATGACCCGACGCGCGGCTTGTATATTCCGGACGAAATCCCGCTGAGCGCCCGCGCGATCCAGCAGATCAACATCCGCACGCCAGAGTTACGCGACTGGCTACTGGAGAATCTGACACATCTCAGCCAACTGTGACGGGAACACCAAAAACTTTTGGTCTTTTGAACGCGCAGCGTTCACAATGAACAAGGTCAAGGAACTATCGTTCCTTGTGGGGGGGGCGGGGGCAAAGCCCCTGCGACAAAAACCACTCGAAATCCCAAAGAGCCCCTTTTTTATATGGTATGGAGAGTCTGAGTTGCGGTCATTGCTTCCACAGTCTAAGTTATTGCGAGCGACATTGTGCGTGACGGGGGGTATTGCGCTCATCATCGCGCTTGATCTTGTGCCGATCTTGCGCGGGGGAGAGATTTTCAACTGGTTATGGCCTTACACCCCGCTTGCTGTGCATCGTCTCGCTATCTTCTCGGCGAGCGTTATGCTCTATTTGTTGATCGCGTTGATACTCATCTCACGGGCACATCACCGCGCTGGTGTCGTCTGGGCGGCGATTGGTGTGGTGCTACTCAGCCTAATGGCGACATGGGCGCGGACTGGTCACCCGATTGCCGAGTTATACGATCGCTCGCTATCGCTGACAGCAACCGGCCCTTATGCAACATCTGCCTTGATCGATTGGTCGCAGGGGCAATGGCTTGATTGGACAACGATCATGGTCGATTATCGTGATGTCAGTCGTCATGTGGCGCTCAGTCCACCTTTACTCCCGCTGTTGAACCACACTGTTACGCTCGGCATTGACGCAGTTCCCGCGCTCGATGTCAACCTTCAGCGTCTTGTCTTGCCCTATCAATGTCACAATTACACCTATCTCAGCTTCACGGCGGCTGAGCAAGCGACGGTGATTTTCGGGATTCTCATGCCCGTCTGGGCGGCGCTGGCGGTGTTTCCGCTCTATGGATTACAGCGCCACTTCATTAGGCAGGCCGCGCCCTATGTGCCGATATTGTGGGCATTGGTACCATCTCTGGTGATGTACGGCGCTTCATATAACACGCTGTATCCGACTTTCGGCTTGTTGTCCTTCTGGTGGCTTGTGCTAGGTATCGACGCGCGGTTGGGCATTGGGTGGTTGATCGCATCTGGCGTAATGATGGGCTTGCTCGTGTTCGCCAATCTTTCGATCGTCCCGCTAGCGCTGTTCTTCGGCTTTTACACGCTCTTGCATTATGGCATCCATCAGTATCCACAACGACCGCTTTACCGTCCGGTGCTGGTTGGCTTGTGGTTCGGGCTAGGCGTGCTGATTGTGTGGGGCGGGTTCATGCTGATTGGCGGTAGCTCGCCCTGGGCAATCTTACAGGTCGCTTTTGACTCGCACCTCGCCTTAGATCGTCCGTATGTGCCGTGGTTGTGGATGCACTTCTGGGAGTGGGCTTTACTGGGGAGTGTGCCACTGGTGACGCTGTGGTTGGGATCGCTCGTCGTAGCGCGTCGTCCGCTGAATGCGCTGGCACTCGCACTAGCGGTGACAATGCTGGTCTTACTGCTCAGCAATACCGCACGCGGCGAGACAGGGCGGGTGTGGTTGTTCTTCACGCCTGTCGTCATGCTAGCGATTGCCCGCCCAGACTACACGCTTCGTGATTGGCGTGCATTGTATGCGGCACAGGCCGTGATGCTGATCGTGCTGGTGGGGACGTGGAACGTCATGGAAGCTCCTGACGTACAAGCACCGCCACCCACGCCGCCACCTGCGCCTGCGCTCAATTCGATCGACGTACCTTTCGACGCAGGCTTCACGTTAGTCGGGTGGGGCGGGCAGGTTGTCGATGGCGCAATTGATCTATCGCTGGCATGGCGCGGCGATCAATTCGTGACGACACCGTACTACTTCGCGGCGATTGCGGTCGCGCCGGATGGCACGCTATCGGATAGCGTCGTGTGGCAACCACAGGCGACAACTTACCCGACGACCTGCTGGTACGGGCAAAGAGTCGGCGATCGTATCACGATTCCTCTGCCAGCAGATGCCCCCGCAACCGGTTGGTACGTCAGCTTATCTGCCTTTGCTGATGTCGATGCGCCGCTCATGCGCGTGCCGCTCGTCTTGCCGGATGGCACACGCGATCAACAAATTGGCATTGGCCCGATTGATGCGCCTTGACGGTTTTTAAATCGGTGTGACGCTCATCTATCGCGCCTGTGATGGCGACGAATGATGCTTCAGGATGAGGGCGCGACGTTTGATGCCCGATCGTCGCTGATGGCTTGCAAGAGTGCTTCGTAGCGGTCGGTGACGTATGCCGGATCGAAGTGATCGCGAGCATACGCGCGCGCGCGGTGGCTCATTTGCTGGTGTCGGTCATCATCGCTGAGCAAAATCTCGATCGCCTCTATCAGCGCGCGGGTGTCATACGGCTTGACAGTGATCCCGCCTTCTGATTCTGCTAAAATCTGGCTCTGTAGACCCTCAACGGCGACCACCGCCGGCGTGCCACTCGCCAAGGACTCGTAGAGCTTGGCTTGGAAGCGCAATTTATCCAGTTCATTATCGTGCATCGCCCAGTAGGTGACGTGCGATGCCGCCCAGAACGATGGCACTTGACGGTGATCAATCCACTCGATGTAATGACAATGCGCGAATGCGGGCTGAGCGAGCGCGTCTGTCAGCGTGGTTTGCTGTGCGCCTGTCCCGACGAAGAGAAAGCGCACATCATCCCGCCCGCCGAAGTGCCGCGCGACTGCTAGCATCGTATCAAGATCAATATGCCCGCCCAGCACGCCGAGAAAGGTCACGAGCCGCTGTTGCCCCAAGTCGTATTGCTGACGAAACGTTTCTGCATCGTTATCGTCGTGTTGCGGCTGAAAGCGATCGAGATCGACCGCGTTATAAATCAGATGTACCGGTGGCGGGGTGTCGATGCGCTGATGCACGCCATCGACCAACCCATCCCACATGGCGACGATGTGCGCCGCTGATTGCTGGGTGAGAATCGCCAAGCGCCGGAACAGGCGATAGACCAGACTGCGCTCTGACACCACGCCCGCAACCACCAGATATTCCGGCCAGTAGTCCGAGATATTGAGGACATACCCACGCCGCTTGATTTTGCTAATCACCCAGCCTGCCAAACCGGTGAAAATTGGCTGATTCTCGATGAAGATAGCATCCGGTCGCTGGACGAACAAGCCGCGCAGAATACACGGGCGGCCGGGCAGCAGGCCGCCGGGGCGGCTGGCGAGGATGACCTGCAGGAGCACGCCGATCAGGAGAACGCGGACGGCACCGGCCTGGGTCTGGAAGTCCGCCGGCAGGCGGGTGGTGAGCCATTCCGAGCCGGACCACACACCCCAGATGACGAAGGCGCCGAGGATCGCGCCCTTGTTGTTGCCGGAGCCGCCGGCGATCAGCATGACCCAGACGATGAAGGTGGCGAAGATCGGATCGAACGCCTCGGG
>DAOTTV010000030.1:0-6582 GCA_034437755.1 Anaerolineae bacterium
CCGTAGCAAACGAGCTGCGAAACGTTTCTTCCGCAAAACCTTGGGACAATCTCATGTGTCTCATCCTCGTGTCATCAATGTTGATCAGAATGCCGCTTATCCAGGTGCAATTGCCGATTTGAAGGACGAAAACGCTCTCAACGAGACCTGTGAGCATCGTGCGAGCAAATATCTCAACAATCGCATTGAACAAGATCACCGCTTTATCAAACGACGAGTGAAACCAGGATTGGGGTTTGGTTCATTTCCCACAGCTTGGCACACTATTCAAGGGTATGAGGCGATGAATATGATACGGAAAGGGCAAATCGAAACGGCAGACAAATCCGATATCCATACCCAGAATCGCGTCATTTCAGAGCTATTTGGACTAGTACTCAGTCAATCTGAGATAGATGGATAAAGCCGCTCCAACTTAATGCGTGCATCTTGAGACGAAAATAACCATTTAACAGTCGCCTGAGCCGTATTGCGTTCGTCTTCGAGAAGTTGTATGTTGCGTTTGAGTGTTTCTTCATCCGGAACATAGTCTGCCCATGCCTAGCGGGCGAAAATACTGAACTCAATTTCAGCCATGTTGAGCCAGCTACCATGTTTCGGTGTGTAATGAAATTCTAGTCGATACCGCAGGCGATTCGCCTCGGGTGCTTCAAAGGTTTCATACAACGCTTTGTTATTACCAGCCTGTAGCACTTGCCTTAGCGCGGGTACTCGATGATGGGTTCGGAGTCCGTGCCTTTGTGTTGCGTCTCGGCTTCTTGGCGGAACTGCTTGGTATACAGGTTATGATAGTGACCACGCTGGGCGATCAACTCGCGGTGTGAGCCTTGCTCGATGATCGTGCCGTTTTCGAGCACGATGATACGATCCGCATTCTTGATCGTACTCAGGCGGTGGGCAATGACCATGCTCGTGCGCCCGTCCATCAGGTGATCCATACCACGCTGGATCAGCTCTTCCGTCAAGGTATCGACCGAGCTAGTCGCTTCATCCATGATGAATAGCTCCGGTTGCGATAGCACCGCTCGCGCTAAACTCAGCAATTGCTTTTGACCGGTGCTGAGCAACACGCCACCTTCGCCGACTTCTTCGTCGTAACCGTGATCGAACTGCTCGATAAACGTGTGCGCGCCAGCGACCTTCGCCGCTTCTTCGACTTCGGCATCGCTCGCCTCTAGCCGCCCATAACGGATATTCTTGCGGATCGTACCGCTGAACAGATGTGGCGTTTGCAAGACGATCCCGATGCGTGATTGCAGGCTGTGCATCGTCAGATCGGTGTAATCATGCTCGCCATAACGGATGCGCCCGCCTGTCGGTTCATAGAAGCGGCAGAGCAGGTTGACGATGGTCGACTTACCACTGCCGGTATGTCCGACGAGCGCGATTGTCTCGCCTTGTCGAATATGCAGATTGAAATCGCGCAAGACCGGATCATCTGCTTTATACCAGAAATCCACATGCTCAAAGACAATATCGCCAGCAAGCGTATCGACATCAATCGCCTGCGGCTTATCGACGATGTCAGCTTTGGTATCGGCCAGGCTGAAGGTGCGCTCTGCCGAGGCGATCGCGTGTTGCATTGATGCATAGACACGCGCCATATCCTGTACCGGCCACATCATGAACGTGATATAGCCGATGAAAGCGTTCAAACCGCCGATTGTCAGCCCGATGCCCCAGCCGTTTTGTACTTGCAAGCCGCCGAAGAGCATCACACCGCTGACGATCAATGAACTGACCATCACAATGGCGGGTAAGAAAAGTGCTGAGTACCACGCCGCCCGATACGACGATGTGAACATATTGCGCGATAGCCCGCCGAACTCGCGCAGGCTCGATTCTTCGCGGTTCAGCGCCTTGATGACACGCACGCCGGTGATCATCTCGTTGTAATTGCCGGTTAGCTCGCTGTTATAGCGGCGCGAGTTGCGGTAATGGACGAGAATCCGACTTTTGAACCAGATGCTCATCCATAACAAGATCGGAATCAGCGGTAGGACGACCAGCGTCAGTTGCCAGTTAATCGACAGCATGAAGCTCACGGCGACGATGATGTTCATCACCGCCCATGTGCTATCGATCAAGCCCCACGAGACCAGTTCAGCGATGCGCTCGCTATCGGATGTCAAACGCGACATGATCCAGCCGACGGGCGTTTTGGTGTAGTAGTTCAACGATAGATTTTGCAAATGCTCGAACAACCGCTTGCGTAGGTCATATTGCACTTGCTGGCTGAGCTTCGCCGCTAGATAGATGAACACGAACACCAGCGCTGCGAAGCCGACCCACAGCACGGTATAGATTGTCATGATCTCGATCAGGCGATCCATATCACGCGGGATGATGGCTTCGTCAATCAATTGCTTGTTCAGGTAGGTCATGTAGGCTTCTAAGAAGGCGACCAGACCGATCGCGATCAAGAAGCCTAAGACCATCTTCCAGTGGGGGCGCGTGAGTCCCAGAATACGGACGAGTGTGTGACCGTTGAACGACGTATGAAATTCTTCTTCGCGAAAGCTATGTTCGGACATCAGCCATCTCCCTTTCGAGGTCGTCTTCTATGCGGGCTTGCATCTCGTAGGTACGCCGATAGATGCCTGTTTCTTGCATTAGGGTCTTGTGCGTGCCCCGTTGGACGATGCGCCCATTATCCAGAACGAGAATCAAATCCGCCGTCATCACGCTCTGGATGCGATGCGCGATGATGAAGCTCGTGCGCTGGGTCATCATGCGCCGGAGTGCCTCGCGGATGTCGGATTCGGTTTGCGTATCGACGGAACTTGTCGCGTCGTCCAGTATCAAAATCTTCGGGTTCTTCAGCAAGGTGCGCGCGAGGGCGATCCGTTGCTTCTGCCCGCCCGAGAGCGTCACACCGCGTTCGCCGACTTTGGTCGCGTAGCCCTCAGGGAAGCCCATGATGACATCGTGGACGGCGGCGGCGCGGGCGGCGGCATATACGTCTTCATCACTGACATCATGATGAATGCCGTAGGTGATGTTCTCGCGGATGCTGGTGCTGAATAAGAACGGTTCTTGTTGCACCACGCCGATATTCGCCCGCAGGTAGCGGCGCGGGTATTGATCCAGCGGCAAGCCATCCAGCGTAATTTGTCCGTCGCTGTAATCGTAAAAGCGCGTGAGCAAGCTCATCAACGTCGTCTTGCCAGAACCGGTACTCCCCAGCAGGGCAATCGTCTGTCCCGCTCGCACGTCGAAGCTGATGTCATACAGAACTTGCGGCCCTTCGTTATAGCGGAAGTTCAACTGTTGGAAGCTGATGTCACCCGCGAGCGTCTCGACGGGCGGTGCTTCGTTCTTGCCGAGTTCTTCCCAATCTTCCTCGAAGATTTCGCGCAGGCGATTATACGACACCATGCCGGTTGTCATCTGCACGATCAAGCGCCCTAAGTTCCGCATCGGGTTGATGATCCAGGCGACCATCGCCATGTAGCTGATGAACGTACCGAGTGTGATACCGGTGAAGGTCACGCCGAGAATCGTCAGTTCGTCGTTCATCACCAGCAATGCGCCGATCAAGAAACCCGCCATCATCTGGTAGCCAGTGATCAAATCTGTCACCGGCCAGTAGATGCTGTGCAAACGCATGAAATTCATGCCGCGCCGGTATTTCTCGCTATTCTCGACTTCAAAACGTTCAATCTCGTAATCCTGCCGCGCGAAGGCTTTCACCACGCGCACGCCGCTTAAATTCTCTTGCAAGGTCGTCGAGACCACTTCATCCTGTTGTTGCAAGCGTTCATACGCATCGCTCGCCCGCCGGAAGAAAAACAGCGACATGATGACGATCACCGGTACGACGCTCACGGTGAAGAGCGCGAGTGGCACATGCAAGTACAAAAGCGCGGCGAAGTTGACGACGAACAAGAAGAAAATACGCCCGATCCCTATCGCTTGTTCAGCAAAGAATTGCCGGATGGCGAAAATATCGGACGTGCTTCGCTGGATCAGTTCTCCCGTCTGCATCTTATCGTGATAGTTGAACGTCAGATGTTGCAGATGGTCGAACATATAATCGCGCAATCTCAGTGCGATGCCTTCGGCGGTCTCTGCCGCCCATGCGCCGCTTAAGAATGCGAACGCGCCACGCCCGAGCGAGAACACGACGAACAACACTGCCGTTGCGCTCAGGGCAAGTACGAAATTGTCAGGCGGGTTATCGACGTTGAGCAACGTATCAACCAGATAGCGCAAGAGCAGTAAGCCTGCTGTGTTTGCGATTGCCGATACCCCCAGCGCTAGCACCGCGCCTATGTATTTTTGACGATACCCCTTCAGCAATCGCCACAAACCCTGCGCGCGATTTTTGGAGATTGACGCTTTGACATCGAAATTTGTCTCAGTCGTTGCCGTATCACTGTGTAATGGCACAGCCTATGCCTCCACATTTCTTTAGTTAACTACGCTGTGAAAAAACGAAAGATTGCTAGCCAATTGCACACAATCACCTGACCTCACTCCGACTGACAAACGCCATGAGGGTTCATAATGGTCACATAGAACTGATGATAAGTCAAGTTGTAATTTACCCGCTTAGGCGGGATAGCATGCCCAAACACGGGTATGGATCGTCTGCGCTTGATATGCGGACGACGCTCATTTCATGATATAGTAAACCGTATACCAATAAGATGAAGATGTCGTGATTGTGTGTGAAGTCGTCATCATCATCAATATTCGACACAATTAATAGGTGGAATCATATGGATCGTGCTTGTTTTCAGGAAATCATACAATTGCTCGTGCCGTACATGGATACCCCCGCTACCCGTCAAGCGATTATGCAAACGGCATGGATGGGATCACCGCTTGAGTATCAAGTCCAGTGGACGGGCAACCCACAGACTTTCACTGCTTTAGCTGTACGTAAAGCGCACGAATTCGGGCATATTGAAAAAGACGTGCCCGCTTTGCTCGCCCTACTCGAAGGCTTGCGACCGCAGGTGGGTTACAACGTGCAAGAGAAGATCGACGACATCATCGAGCGATGCTTGCACGTGTCCAGACAAGATCAGACGCTCTCTGACGTGCCCGAGCTACCAGCGGCGAGTAACGCGAGCGCAAACGCGCATTTTTTCATCTCGTATTCTAGCGCTGATCGCGTCGCCTTCGTTGATCGGCTCGCAAAGGATTTGACCGCCGCTGAGTACGCGATGTGGGTCGATAATCTGGGGCCGCAATACAACGGCATCACGGCAGGGAAATCTTGGAAGCAAGAACTCGCTGATGCGCTGAACGCCAGCGCACTCGTGATCTTCGTCATCACGCCTGATAGTATCCGCTCTAAGTGGTGTCAGGCGGAACTCCAGCGGGCGGCGGGGCAGGCAACACCGATCATACCCGTATTGGCACGCCCGATCAAAGCTGATGATTACGGCATCATGAGCCAGATACAGGTGGGCGATAAGCCCCTCAGCGAAATCCAGTATCGTGATTTTGTCACGCTGGGTTATGACAAGGGTCTCGCCATTTTGCAGGACGATATCGACAAGCATCTCACCAACTGACCGATCTCATCACCACCCGTGCGATGTTACGCTTGCTTGGGCTTAATAGCGGGCAAGCGTCCGCGTTGCACCAACAGAATACCGATGACGATAATCACCATACCGACCATCATCAGGGGCGTGATGCGCTCGCGCAGGATGAACACGCCCCCGACCCCCGCCACCAGCGGAATCAAGTACGTGACCATCGACGAGGGGACAGCCCCAAACTGGGTAATGACGTAGACCTGCACGAAGAAGCCGCCGAATGTGCCGACGAGTGCTGCATAGAGGACTGCGCCGACCCCGCCAATATCGACTGCGCTGGTATCAAAACCGGCGAAGGCGATCGTCAACGGCAGGATCACCAGCGTGGCGACGAAAATCCGGATGCTGGTCACGTCTACGGGATCATAATCTTTGAGCGTTTGCCGTGCGTAGACCGTCGCAATACTGCCGGAGATCACTGGCACAGCTACCAGCAGATACCCGCGTACATCAGGGCTGACATCCGGCAAGCCGTTTTCGCCAGCGATGGCGAGCAAGATAGCTCCGCTGAGTGCCAGCGCCACGCCCACCCACTGATTACGATTCAGTTTTTCTTCTGGCAAGACGAGACCGGCAATGAAGGCCGTCACGACCGGTGACGTTGTGATTAAGATGGCGACGAGACCCGCCGATAGATATTGCAAGGACGATACGATACACACTAAATTCACTGCTGTGCCGAATATGCCGAGGATCGTCGCGTGTCGCCAGAGGGTGAGATCTTTGGGAAAATTGCGCTGAGGGTGAAATAGCAGAATCAGCAAGTAACCCGCTGAGGCAATTAGCACGCGCAATGTCAAGTAGGTCAATGGCTCATATTGCCCGACACTGAAACGCGAGGCGATCAAGGTCGAGCCGAAGAGCAGGGCAGTCAAGCTGACATAGGGTAACGCACGCAACGACATAAATAATCCTAACCTGATGACAAACGGAGAGTCGCCCGTATCCTAGCGGCTAGGCGCACGCGGTGCAATGTACCAATTTTAGGATTGGTGCGGCGGCTAATCCTTGCGCGTGGCGTGATGAT
>DAOTTV010000031.1:0-13126 GCA_034437755.1 Anaerolineae bacterium
GAGCCGCACGCCGCTTCGATCGTCGCCGCCTCTATCCCTGCCCAACCGACAAAATCAGCGATTAACGCGCCTAGATGCGTCTGATTGCTGATGCGCGGCGCTAGCATATTCGCGATATATAGCGCGTCTGGCGGCGTTTCTAGTCCGGCATCTGTGACGGCGGCTTGTAGAGCTTCTGCCGCTAGCTCGCGCAAACCCTTACCCCATAACTCACCGATGGGGGTTTGTCCTATGCCAATGATGGCTACATCTGTCATGAAATGACCTCGTTGTTGGTAGAAGTTCAATATAATGTCACGATAGCACGAACGCGGGGCTTGTCAAGCCTATTCGCCCGTGCTGATAATGACAGCTTTAACCGACACCAGACGAAGGAATTGTCCGATGACTGATATGCTCGCCAAGCTCTATAATTTGCCGCCACTACAGCCCGAACTCGACCGCCAGCACGCCCAGAATATCGAGATACGTCGTGCGCTCGCGCCGGAAAAGCATCTCGTCCTCGCGTGGGTCAGCGCGACCTTCAGCGCGTATTGGGTCAGCGAATGTGAGATCGCTTTCACGCGCCAACCGATCACCTGTCATGTCGCCATCCACGCACAGCGCGTGATCGGCTTCGCTTGTTACGACGCGACGAAGCGCGGTTTCTTCGGGCCGACCGGTGTTGATGAATCCGCACGCGGGCAGGGGACAGGCAAGGCTTTGTTTCTCGCCTGTTTGCACGATATGTGGGCGCAGGGCTACGGCTACGCCATCATCGGCGGCGTAGGGCCTATCGACTTTTACGAGGCGGTCGTTGGCGCGACGGTCATCCCTGATTCGACGCCTGGCGTGTATCGTGGCTTGCTTCGGCAATCACTGGAAGAATGAGTTGTGAGGGTTTATCGCCCCCGTAGAATACTGTTTGCTGGCAGGCGAGCAACGTCCTTGTATCAGCAAAGGGTTCTAGCGTACCGTGATTACGTAGCCAGCGCGGATGTGCGCCACTGCTCACCAGCACTTGCAGACGATGCCCGCGCTTGAAGCGATAGAGCGTCGGGTGCATGTAAATATCGACCTGTTGCACAGTATCGGCATGATTAGGGATGCGGACGAAGCCATCGCAGATATTCAGACTGCGCCCGTCCGCCTGTACATCACACAGACGCGCCATGAAATCACAGGTGAGCGCGGTCGATTGCACGAACAGCACCACGCGCACCACGCCGCTGATGTCAATAGCTTGCGTCAGCCGATCACTGGTGAAAGCCAGCACATCGCGCCGCGCGGCGAGCGTGCGGTTATCGCGCACCGGACGAATCACGATCGAGAACTCAGCACCGCCGACTGATGGCGTAGGATCAGTGGGTTGGTAGGGGTAAGTCGCTGTGCCGGCGTCAGGGGTTGCGCGTTGCAGGCGACGCGCATCGCCGTTGAGATGATAGCTCCGCGCTTCGGTCATAAACGCGGGATACTCGTCGCGCTCAACCCAGTCATCCGCCCCCATGTGATATAGCTTCACCGGTTTAGCGCGTAAAGTGTCATGTCCCTTCAAATGATGATCGAACCAGCGCAAGCCCTCTTGCATACCGGTGTACATCCCGTTCAAATCGTCGAAGTGATGCCACCCGCCGATTGTCAGGTAGGGCGGGTTATGGGCTTCTTGCAATTGACGATAATCGCATAATTGCGCGCGCAGGAAGAAATCGTACCATCCGCCGATCAGATGCACCTTCGCTTGTACGCGGTCGATGTCCATCATCGCGTTGATCTCACGCCAGAGTGGGCTATCGGGGATGGTATCATCCATCGCCTGTTGCCAGATGGGGATCGTTTTGCCCGTCAGCCATTGATCCATTTGGCGAATCGGCACGCGCCGATCGAGCTTGTCCAGATTGCGATAGTAGAACCACAGCGTTCGCAACCCCGCCCACGTTGACCCGTGATAACTCTGATCAAGCAAATGAAAGATGGCTAACCAGCGCGTCAACAAGCCGAAGTTCAGCACACCATCAGGATACATGATGGGATACATGCGCGTCGCTGTGACAATCGGCATCATCGCCTCTATCTCAGGAATATTATCAGCGATTGCCCATTGGGTGATGCCCAGATAACTCGCGCCCCATGTGCCAATCTGCCCGTTGAACCACGTCTGCTGGCGCAACCATTTGATCGTCGCGATCCCGTCAGTTTGCTCGTTGACATACGGTTCAAATTCCCCCGACGAGTCGAAGCGTCCGCGCACGTCCTGCACAATCACATGATAGCCGCGCTCGGCAAAGCGACGGGCGAAGAACGCCGTCAAGCCACCATAAAAGCTCCCGCGTCGGTTACGTCCATAAGGCGTGCGTATCAGAATCGTCGGCACGTTGCTCACGCCGACAGGCGCGTAATGATCGCACACCAGCGTAATACCGCCCTCGGTCGTGATCGCGATGCCATCTTCCACGCGCACGCGGTTGGTCGGCGGGCTAATCCTCAACCAGCGGGCATAAAGCCAGCGTCGTAGCGCCCCCCACAAGAGCAAGCGCGTTAACAGTAGCAAGATAATCGTCACGAGTAGCATAGACAATCCTGATTCGTCCCTCATGTGTTCTCAGCTTAATACCTTGATGATACCACATAGCCCGTAAGGACAACGCCTGCGTTGTCCGAAGCAGATGTAAGGGCGAACTACAGTGCGCCGGTCTCTGGCATTCCCCTAAAGTTTTGGGGGAATTGATATACGGCAGTCACAATGTGTGTTACGCTATTTTTAATGCAATCAGCGCACACAAAGGACAACAAAGACAAATGGACTACGATATTAAAGGTCAAGTGATGCCGTCGCTGGAAATCCGTATGCAAGCCGGCGAATCGGTCTTTACGGAATCAGGCGGGATGGCATGGATGAGCGGTGGCATCGACATGAAAACGAGCGGTCGCGGCGGCATCGGTGCGATGTTCGGGCGCGCGCTATCGGGCGAGTCGCTGTTCCTGACGACCTACACCTGCGAAGCAAAACAGGGCATGGTCGTCTTCACGATGGAATCGCCGGGGAGCATCATGCCGATTGAACTCGAAGCAGGGCAAACGCTCATCGCGCAAAAAGACGCTTTCATGGTGGCACAAGATGGTGTTGAGATGGAAATGCACTTCCGTAAGAAACTCGGCGCGGGTTTGTTCGGGGGCGAGGGCTTCATCTTACAGAAGTTCACCGGGCCCGGCATGGTCTTTGCTGAGATCGCGGGCGAAGTGCGCCCGTACACGCTCAAAGACGGGCAAACGCTCAAGGTCGATCCCGGTCATATCGCCATGTTCGAGCCGACAGTCGATTATGATATTGAGATGGTCAAAGGCATCTCGAATATGCTCTTCAGTGGCGAGGGCTTATTTCTGGCGACCTTGACCGGCCCCGGCAAAATCTGGTTGCAGACGATGCCGCTGGCTAACATGGCGATGGCGATTCGCCGTTATATCCCCACCAGTAACTAAACGTCGATGACGCGCACGGGCTAGCCCGCTGGACTAGCCCGTCAGCACTCAAGAGCGTTGTTTATCCTGCTCGATCAATTTTTCTGCCTCCTCAAAGGTGTTGACCAGATGCAAGTTCCACCGCGTTATCACAGCCGCTGGCATGATGCGCCGGAGAGCATCGAGGATCGACTTGACATACGGACTCAACCCGACGCCAATCGTCATGCGTGTATTTCCTTCAATATTCCGTGTGAATGCCCGGCGCGAATACTGCAAGGGGTTCGCTGGCAGTTTCTCCGATGCGCGCAAATCGAAAATTTGATACACGTCGTGGTCAACCGTGGCGATCATCGCCTGCACTGCATCGCCCATTTCATTGAACGCCGTCCACGTCCATTCTTCCGGCAGTGTGATTAAGATAATCGTCTTTTCATCGTCATGCCAGCCATACTCAATCTGTGGCATTACCTATCTCTAGCGCAAACTGTATATACATCTTAAGCCTAGCACGCTTTAACCTTACGTAACCTTAAGGTTTTTTAGTCTGCTGATGTGCCGAGTTGTAGGCGTTTTTGTTTGGCATCGCGAATATCATCGCGGAAGATGACCGACTGAATCATCACGGCTGAGAAGTACAAGCCCGCCACCAGCAGGAAGATCGGCACGAAGCCATATTCACCGAAGCGCACCTGCAACCACCCGCTGAGATTGGGCATGATGAACCAGCCAAACTGAAACGAGATGCTACTGAGGCTGATCGCCAACGCGCCAACTTTCGCCGGCACACGCTCCAGCATGAAGGTCTGGTAGATCGGGTTGCCCATGTTCATCAAGCCCAGACGGAAGTTATAGGCAATCGCCGCGATGATGAACCACACCAGCGGATTGCCAGAGCCGCTCGGCACGAAGAAAGCCCCCGCCGCTAGCGTCAGCAAAAAGGGAATCGAGAGTGATTGCGATAGAATCACCGTGTTGATCTTGCCGCGGCGGTCGGCTAAGGGTGGCGCGACAAACTGCGCGATCGCCATCGCAAACGCGCCACACGCGAACACCATGCCGATGATGAAATCGCTCTGCCCGTAAACCGAGCGAAAATATAAATTCATGAAGGGCATCATCAAGCCCGCGCCCAGCCCGATTAAAATCTGCGGGACGAAGAACGGCAACAGCACCCAACCATATTGCTGGAGCAAGTGCCACGGCATCTCGCGCACGGCGGCTTCGCGCTTGACGCGAATGAATAGCAAGGGCAAGAGGGCTAGCGCGGCGATCACCGCAAATGTGCCGATTGACCACTGATAGGCGAGCGTACTCGTCTCGCTGACCTGAAACACCCCCGCATACAGCGACGGTAACGCACCCCCGATCGTATTACCGACAAAGGTCGCGGTCATCGTCAGCCCAAGATTGAAGCTGAACACCCACTGTCGCTCGTCGTCGCCGGTGTTCGCCATGATGAAGGGCGCGACCACCACCTCACGCGAGGCGAAAGCAATCCCGAACAACA
Source organism: Anaerolineae bacterium (assembly GCA_034437755.1). Lineage (GTDB taxonomy): Bacteria > Chloroflexota > Anaerolineae > Aggregatilineales > Phototrophicaceae > JAUZRW01. Next base: position 4,946 of record DAOTTV010000031.1, read on the forward strand.
TCCGAAAGACGATCAATGATGTCTGCATTGGCAAGAGAATAATGCCGAAAATCGCCATACTCAGCACGCCATTGACAATCAGCAAGAGACGCTTGTGCTGGAAGCGCCCCGCCAGATACGCCGCCGGTATCGCCGCCAGAATCGCGGCTAAGGATTGGCTCGTCTGTAAAGTACCGAGGAAGGCTTCATCATAGCCCGCCCCGAGGCTGAGCGCATAAAAATTAAACAGCAGGCGATACCCGCCCAGCGCTAAACCCGTCATGAAGCTGACGACCAGCAAAAGCCGCGCATTGATAGAAAACAGTTTTAGTTTATCGAGATACCCGCGCATGAATCGCATGAGACCTTCGTTACAATGGACAAAGCCTCATCATCATACATCATGCGTTTTGCACATATCATAATGGACTCGTACCAATTCCCTTGAGATTTAACATGCAAACACAAGCGACGAGATCACAGCACCCGTCAAAAGAACAGACGCGCATCGTCGTCATCATCGCTCTGCCATGTGCGCCGGATTAACGCTGGATAGTTACGCGCCGGTGTGATGTCCCCCAGCACGACTGCCCGCTGTGCGCCCGTCTGTTGGGGCAAGGTCGCCGGACGATGATGCCACGTCTCATGCGCGAGTACCGCGAACACCAGCGCTTCTTTATAATCGCTATCCATGCCGATATCCGCATGGGTGATGACCGGCACATCACCGAACAACTCGCGCAGTTCATACATCAAAGTGACGTTCTTGCCACCGCCGCCGCCGATAATCACCTCGTCGATTGGCTGGGGGGCGAAGTCTTCATAAGCGTAATAGATGCTGTAAGCTGTCAGCGCCGTGAGCGTCGCGATGATGTCATCGTCGCTCAGACCACGCTCGCGCCCCTGCGCCACATAATCGCGCGCAAGTTGCGGGCTGAATAACTCGCGTCCGGTGGTTTTTGGCGGTTGGCGCACGTAATACGGATGCTGGAGCAGATCGTCCAACCACTCCAGATTCGTATCGCCGGCGGCGGCACGCTGTCCTTTGTGGTCATAATGCTGTGCGCCATCGGTGAGGATCGTCATCGCGCTGTCAATCAGCACGTTGCCGGGTCCCGTGTCGAAGCTCAGCAGGTCGCTGTCGTCGTCGTTACGGGGTGGCAAAATCGAGACGTTGCCGATGCCGCCGATATTCTGGATTGCCCGCCACTTATCCGCATCGCGCAACAACAGCCAATCGACGTAAGCCGTCAGTGGTGCGCCTTGCCCGCCGGCAGCAACATCGCGCTGGCGAAAGTTGCTGATCGTCGTGATGCCTGTCGCTTCAACGATCACGCTCGGTGTGCCGATTTGTAGGGTCGATGTCACGCGCCCGTCGTCGTCCACCTCATGCCAGATCGTCTGCCCGTGCGAGGCGATCAGGTCGATCTCGTCGAAGTAATCAATATCTGCCAGATAAAAGTGAATACTGTGCGCGATGAAATGCGCCAGCTTGAAATTCAACTCGCTGATGAGGCGGGCATTGCTCGCGTGCGGGTCACAGGCGGCGAGTATCATCTGCCGGAGCGCAGTCGGATAGGGCAGAGTCGTCCCGTGGATGAGCGTCGCCTGCACGGTGTCGGCATCGTCGCTCACGTCACAAATGCCGATGTCGATGCCGTCTGCCGATGTACCAGACATGAGGCCGATGATTTTCATGCGTCGGGCAATCCTTTCACGATGCTATCGTGGATCTCGCGGCGCAATTGATGAATGCCGACGCGCTCGCGCCCGTGATAGACGCGGTTGGTCAGCAGGGCGACGATCAATTGGCGTTGCGGGTCGATCCATAGCGACGTGCCAGTGAAGCCCGTGTGTCCATATGAAGGCGGGCTGAACAGATCACCCGCTGATGAATTCGTCGCTGATTTCAGCATCCAGCCTAAACCGCGCACCTCTGCGCCGCTGGCTTCGTGCAGTTCGGTCGCTTTCAACACTAATGCTTGCGGGATCTTGAAGGCGCTTTTGCTATCGTGAAGCCACAACTTGCCGAACTGTGCCACGTCTCGCGCTGTGCCGAACAAGCCCGCGTGACCCGTCACACCGCCACAGCCACAGGCGTTCTCATCGTGGACTTCGCCCCACACGCGCCGTCCGCGCCATGTCGGGTCATTTTCAGTGGGGGCGATTTGTGCGCGCGTATATCCGGCATCCAACGGACGAAAGCAGGTCTGTGGCAATCGCTCGCCCGTGACTAAGGAGCGGATCGCTTCGTCGAGTTTGCCGCTTCCGTGTGTCAGGCGGGCGACGATCTCACCGAGGATCATCAAGCCGTTATCGCTATAACGCACGCCCGTCTCCGGCGGGGCAACCGGTGCATCGTGTAACAGACGGTCTAAAGCACTCGACCAGCGCATCTCTCGTGATACGTCATCGGCTTGGGTCGGGTCAGGCGGTGGCGGCGCGACTTTGTAGACAGCACGCCATGGGGCGAGTCCGGCGGTGTGCGTCAGCAGGTGATAACAAGTGATCGTCCGCATATCGACTGTTTGTCCTTCATATGCGGGGTCAACGGCTTGCGCGGCTTTGCTGTGCGGGTCTTGCCCGCCACCAATCGGGCGCGGATTACGATCGGCAAACGCGGGCAGAACATCGGCGACGGGTGTATCAAACAAGACAGCGCCGTGTATCACCAATGATAGAAACGCCACGCTGGTATAGAGCTTGGTCACAGAGGCTAAATCGAAAAGGGTATCCGGCGTGACAGGTTGTTCTTCGGTCAAGGGGGCGAGATAGCCCCACGCGCCATCGAAGATGACCTGTTGATTGTGGATGACGTGCAGGCTGATTGCGGGTGCAACGCCGTTGGTCACGGCTGTCTGTGCTAGGTTGTCGATTGTCCCCTGCGCGGTGGCATCGGCGAAGGGAACGTTAATTTGAGAATGTGTCATGATGCTCCTGTATCTGCGAGTAGGCTTTGTGACTCTTTGGGATTTCGCGTGGTTTTTGTTGCAGGAGCTTTGCCCCCGCACCCTCATAAGGAACTATCGTTCCTTGATCCTGTTCATTGTGAACGTCATGTGTTCAAAAAAGTAAAAGTTTTGGCGTTCCCTTTTTTCAAAAAGGGGACAAAAAGAGCTTGACCGCGCAAAATACGAAAGAACCGACTTTGTTTGTCAGTATACTCGCTCTTGCCCCATGATGACACAAATACAGTCGCTGACGTTCAGAGATATTGACATGATTTTACTACTCTGTCATGTCAACTTATGCTAAGCTATGAGTACTAATTCTAAAAATCGGCTAAAAAAATCCTAAAGGCTTCTGATAATTATGAGAAGACGTTTCACATGGTTCGCGCTTGTCTGTGTGGCTTTGTTGATGGTGCCGCTGACATTGGCGCAGGATGTTCGCATCCCACCCGAGCAAATTGATAGCTTGACGGCGCGTGTCACCGAGCGCGGCGACTTGCCCGTAATCGTGACGCTGGCATTATCTGATTATCGTCCGTATTCACAATTAAACGCGACGCAGGCACAGGCCCAGCGCGCACAACTGAATACCGTACAGGGACAGGTCTTATCGAGTCTGAATGCGTCAGACTATGCGGTCAATGACCGTTACAAATACACGCCGGCTCTCGCGCTGACGGTCAACCAGCAAGCCTTACGAGCGCTCGCGCGTGATCCGAATGTGGTTCGTATCCAAGAGGACATCCCAGTTCCGTCAACATTGAACAGCAGTCTGGATGTCATCGAGGCGACAACGCTCGGCGGTTCGTTCGATCAGGGCTATCGTGGTAACGGCTACGCCGTCGCGATTTTGGACTCGGGCGTTCAGTTCGATCATCCGATGTTCTCCGATGGCGTGGGTGGCGATCGTGTGATCGCGCAAGCCTGCTTCAACACAACTGTGCCCTCTAACAACTCGACTAGTTTCTGTCCCAATGGGCTGGATACGGATACAACCAGCGCGAATGCCGGGCAGGATTGTAACGAGACCGAAGCTAGTGGCTGTGAGCATGGGACGCACGTCGCCGGTATTGCCGCCGGTGATAATCGCGGTCACACCGGCACGCAATATTATGGCGTTGCACCAGAAGCCGATGTTATCGCCGTGAACGTCTTCAGCAAGTTCAATGATGTTGGCATCTGTGGCGCTCTGCCATCGCCCTGTATCCTGTCATACTTCAGCGATCAAATCGCCGGCTTAGAATACGTTTACGATCTCGTCACCATTGATGGTATACCAGTCGCGTCAGCGAATATGAGCCTCGGTGGTGGGCGTAATACAAGCACATGCGATGGTGACACGCGCAAGCCAGCGATTGATAATCTGCTGGGTGTCAACGTGGCGACCGTGATCGCGTCTGGCAATGATAACTATCGTGATGCTGTGGGTGCGCCGGGCTGTATCTCCACTGCGGTGACAGTCGGCGCGACGACAGATGCCGATAGCGTGGCGAGCTTCTCTAATGTTTATGCTGATCTGGATTTATTCGCACCCGGCGTCAACATCGTCTCCTCGACACTTCCCGATGACTACGAGAGCTACAACGGTACGTCGATGGCAACGCCACACGTCGCCGGCGCATGGGCGGTGATGCGCGAACGCTATCCGTCCTATAGCGTCGCCCAAATTTTGACGCGCTTGCAGGATACCGGCACGCTCATCGACGACAACCGGAGTAGCGGTACAGTACAGGACATCCCACGGCTGAGCATCGGTGATGCGACCTTGAGTAGCACACCCGTGAACACCGATGTCAAAATCAACGAGCTACTCGCCAGCGACGTTGATATGATCGAGCTATATAACACGGGCGGTACTTCGATTGATGTCAGCGGCTGGGAAATCTACGTCGATGGCGCGTTGTTCTACACCATCCCTAGCTCGACCACCATCGCGGCCGGCGACTATTTGACGCTCATCGAAGGCAGTAACGGCACCGATAGCGCGACTATCAAGTATATAGGGGCGAACATCACCTGGACAACGTCCGGCTCTGCCGCTCTGCTCGATGGTGGGGGTGTAGGTGTGGATTTCGTGCGCTTCGGCTCGAACACCGATACGCCACCGGCGGGCACGACGTTCTCAGGGACGGTGCCGGGACCGAGTAGCGGTGCCGCTAACGAGTCGATCGCCCGCGATGCGAGTAGTACCGACACCGACGCTAGCAGTGATTGGTCAATCCAAACGCCCACGCCTCATAATCAAAATCTCGGTGTGCTGGTCTCTAACTCAGCGCCTACACTACTCATCAACGAAGTATATCTCGGTGGCGAAGATGCGATCGAGCTATATAACTACGGCACTGCACCAGTCAATGTGACGGGCTTCCAGCTGTGGGGCTACTTCGGCGATCGTACCGATGTGATCTACACCCTGCCGGCAGGGTCAACTATTCAACCCGGTGCTTACGTCATATTGTCCGAAAATAGCGGCGCGAACACCGCCTTCAAATACTACATGAACGCGCCCCTCGCGTGGGATTCAGGATCGAGTGGTGCGGTGACCCTCACCTTCGGCGAAACGGCGCTAGATTTCGTGCGCTTCGGCTCAAGTGTCACCGTCGGCTCAATTCCCGGCACAACCTTCTCAGGTCGCGCACCCACCGTCACGAACGCCACGACCGACTCCATTGCCCGTGATGATAGTAGCACTGATACGGACACCGATAGCGATTGGACAATCCGTCCTGAGTCGCTGGGCTTGAATAATTCAGGCACGATTTCTATTGCAGATGGCGATGTCGCCGGATTAATCAGCGCGATCGAGTCGCTAAACACCAGTGGGGTTGGTGGTACGATTGAACTAGCGACCAATGGCACGTATACGCTCACATCTGTCTACGGGTCTAGTACTGGTTTACCGATCATCAACTCAGCTATGACCATCGACGGCAACGGCGCGACCATCCAGCGCGATACGAGCGCGCCCAATTTCCGTATCTTCTTCAATAATGCCGCCACGCTGACGCTCACCGATATGACGCTGGCGAACGGTGTCGCATCCGGCTACGGTGGCGCGATTGAATCGTTCAATGATATTGTCTTGACGAACGTCAACATGAGCAACAGTTCGGCCTCAATTGCCGGTGGTGCGATCGACGTGTTCGGCGGTGATCTTCAGATGCAGGGTGGTACAATCGACGGCAACAGCGCGGCAGTCGGTGGCGGGATCAACCTTGAAAACGCAACCGGTACGATCAACGGCACGACCCTCACCAACAACACCGCAACCGATATCAATAACGCGCAGGGTGGGGCGATGCGTGCCATCGGTGATAGCAATGCCACAGCAACCAACGTGACTGTACGGCAGAATAACGCGACTTATGGCGGTGCCGTCTACGTCCGTGATTCAATCTTCAATCTTACGGGTGGCATCTACGATGACAATCAGGGGGTTCTCGGTGCAGGTATCTACACCGATGATACGGGTGTATCGCCAACATCCCTGAGCAATACGCCGACGGTTACGATCGATGGTCGTCCGGCTACATTGGCAGAAGCACCCATGCCCGCGCCAGCTGCTAGCGACGATCAGTTCTCGCGCACGATGAACTTCGATGCAGTCGATGCCGCGACAGCGATGACCATTGATGGTGTCGAGTTCACGGCTAACGGCGACCAAAACACGTTCGGCACGGCGATCTATAACTTCCTCGGTGATCTGACAATCAACAATACCTGCATCACCGGACATACAAATGTAGCCGTCAGCAATCAGGATAGTCGCTTCACACTCAATGCGACCAATAACTGGTGGGGCAGTAGCAACGGCCCAAGTGGTGTTGGCACGTCACTGGCGGGCGATCATATCTCGGCCGGTATCGATGCCAGCAGTTATCTCACCACCCGTCCGGCAAACTGTGATTCTAACCCGACCAGCCCGAATCGCATTCGCGGGGAAGTGCGCGACAGCGCTAGCACAACCCCGATCGAAGCACAATACGTCTTTGCATCATCGCAGAGTTCAAACTGGCAACAATTCACCTGCACCAACCCCAGCGGCTACTACAACCTGCATGACGTGCCGCTTGGTGAAGACATCCGCATCTCTGCCGGAACTATCTCGCAGACCGTTTGTGCAGGGCCGACATCCTATGCACGCGAATACTATGACGATGTGTACAACCCAGAAGATGCGTCCGACGTCTTGCTGACGAGTGGCACGCCGATTGTGCAAAATATCGACTTCAATCTATCGCAGACAGGGACGATCACCGCAGATGTGACTGATCTCACACAGGGGACAGCACCGGCGGCAATCTCCGTCCTGTTTGAATACGGTGGTGTAGGTTTCTCTTTCTGCACGACGACCGGATCACAGTCTTACGCTGTACCCTATGGCGAACCGGTGGATGTCACAGCGCGGACATCGCCCGCTTGCTCGATGGCTTCCTATGTGCGCGATGAATCGACGGGCAATATCGTCACGAGCGCATCGCCTAATCTGACAGTCAACTTGGGTGTAACGCCGGGTGGCACTATCTCCGGTTTCGTGCGCGATACAGCGAGTAACGGTCTTTCCAACGTTTCAGTCGTTGAGGATTTGGTGACAGGCGAAAGTGCTATCAGCATGTCTCCTACCGGCGCTTACACAGTCTATGGTATTCCTTTTGATGTACCGGTGAAGTTGCGTGCAGGTGACACAGGTTCCGGCTATGGTTACGAATGGTGGAATGACCAGACCACACAGGACGGCGGTCAAACGATCACCGTCACAGCTGGTTCGCCCAGTGCAACAGGCTATGACTTCACGTTGAACACTGCGGGCACGATCAGCGGTAGGGTCACGCTAGGGGGTACGCCGATCGCCAACGTGCCGGTTCAGGTCGATGGCTATAACGGCGCGTCGTGGTCATGCACGGATAGCAACGGTGACTACATGCTTGAGAATGTCGCCAACACTCAAACTTACAGCATTTATGCCGGCGGTAACACGGTACCGTGTGCCGGTAATCCTGATCTGCCGCCAACTTGGTACGGCGATGTCACCAACAGTGCTGATGCACTCACAGTAACGGTTAACGGCGCGGTCGCTGGCATCGATATCGATATCGACGATTGCCCCGTGTTCCCGATAACAGTCACGACGCCGTTTGAACTCCGCGAAGCCATCGACTGCGCGAATGCGAACAGCACAGCGGACATCATCCGTCTGGGGAATACGATCAGCGTGGGCGACATCGACAACGGCGAGAACGGTCTGCCGGTG
>DAOTTV010000032.1:0-8961 GCA_034437755.1 Anaerolineae bacterium
GGGGAGGCACAAAGAACATATGAAGCGTTTCTATGGACTCATGCTCGTTTTGTGTGCGGGGCTGGCGGGGTGTCAGGTGCTGATGACACCTGAGCCGACGCTCGTCGTGCCGACAGTGGCGATTGTGCCAACCGCGACCCCGACGCATACGCCAACCGCCACACCTACGCCGACCGTAACCCCGACTCCGGCGCAGTCCGATATTACGCTACGTGTGCAAGTTGCCGGGCAAGATAATCCGGTGTTGCCTGCGGACACCCGCACGACTGTCCCCGTGACGGTCGTTGTCGAGACTGATCGTGAGGATATTCCGCTAGACGGAATCGAAGTCGCGTTTCGGGCATTAGGCGGCGGGCAGATGACGACGCCGCGTGTCCCTTTGCAGGGGCGCACCGCGACGACCGATTACGTGACGGGCGAGTCGCTCGATCGCACGCAGGTTGAAATTCAGGCGATTCTTGATGTGCCGACCGTCGGGCGTTTGGTACAAGCGCAAACGGTCACGCTCGTGCGACAGACGGTGACACTCGACATACCCGTGCGTCAGATCGCGCTGACAAACCCCGCCGAAAGTACGGTAGTTTTCCGCTTGCAGACGGATGACACGAGCGATAACGGTCAATATCTGGTCGCTATCGACCCACCGGCGAACGTGCCGGTTTTCATCAACGATGTGCGTTACGAGCGTCCTGTGCCTTTGATGAGCAATACCGATCATCGCCTGCGTTTTCGCCTGCCACCCAGCGCGAATGCCGAAGACTCCAGCGTGTGTATCAGCCTGCCGGAGCGTCCGTTGCAGTTACAGCCGTGCATCATCACCACGTGGGGCGCTGAAGGTCAGGCGCTTGATTGGCGTATCGAACCCGTGCGCTCGATCACGGCGGGCGAGATTGCTGACATGCGTATGAGCCTACAGGGGGCAAATGGGCTACCCGTAGAAACAGCCGCTAGCCTGTGCTATCGCGTGCTTGTGCCACCCCGTCCAGCAGATACGCTCTTGTTACAAACGTGGGATACCGAACGTCCCTTCACGCCTGATGTCTGTCAGCGTGTTGCGCTGTCTGATCGTGGCGTGACGTATGTCGGGTTTCGTCCGCGTCGCGATGCGTGGATGCTTCGCTGGTCGGTATTAGCGCCCGGTCTCGACGCGCCCGTCACGCAGGATATGATCATCGCTGTGCGTACAGCAACGTGGCGGATGCAAGATGTGAACATCGATCTCGGTGACATGGCGCAGGTATCTTTACCGGCGGCGGCTATCCCACCGCGTACGTCGCTCTACGTCGGTGATTCTATCGCGGAAAACGATGATCCGGTGTCGGTCTTATTCGCGCTCTATGTGCCAGAAACTTTCATCAACAATCTATCGGCAACGGAAGCGGGAAGCGTCCCCGTGCGCTTAAGCCGAACAGCACCCGCAACCGGACAATTACAGTGGATGCTAGCACCACCGCAACCGGCATACATGGCATCAGCACCGATATTTTTAGCTGAAGATGAAAATCAAGCGTGGCGTGAGATGTATTTTCGGGGTAATGTATCGCCAAATCGTATACAAACTAGTATAATTAATCAGTAAGTAAACTTCCTGAGAAAGCATGTGGCTATGCAATCATTAAAATTAAGGTGGCTTTCTATTGTATTATCCGTCGCTTTGCTAGTTCTCGCGCTGTCGATATCGTCCACAACATCGACCGCGCAGGGTAGCAACCAGTACGACGGCGTTGATATTCTCTTCGTCGTCGATCAGAGCGGAAGTATGGGCGGCATACGTTATAACGGGGATCCCATTTGGGGGCAGGGCAATGATGAACAGGACTTGCGCTTCTTTGGGCCGGATTATGCCCTGCGCTGGTTGAGTCGTTTTCACAGCACGGTCGTCAACAATCCGCCGGCGATCCGTTATGGCTTGCTCACTTTCGGCGATTCGCGACGTTTTTTGTTAGATTGGGTCGATCTCGATACATCTGATCCTGATTGGGAGAACCTGACGCAACCGCAACTGCGCGATGACATCTCGTCTGATCGCTTCGGCAATGTCAATCTGGGCTATACGGATTTCATCGGGGCGATGCGCGAGTCGCGTCAAATCTTCGAGGATGCGCCACCGACTCCACCTGACCAACTTCACCTGACTGTCGTCGTTCTGCTGACGGATGGTGCGCCCTGTGTCCCTACAGCTGATGATCCGTTCCCGGTGTGTCAGGAGTTGCCGCCGGAGACTGCTGTCAATCATCTGGATGTCGTGCGGTCGATCATCCAGCAGAATTTGCCAAACACGCTGATTTATGTCGTCGCGCTCGACGCGACTGACTCTTACTTCCCCAATCTTGAGCAGGATTGGATCAATACAGTGTGTGTGAACACCAGCAATTGTCCGGATGTGCGCGTGACGCAAGTCCGCAATGAACCTGAGTTGAGTTCACATCTCAACACGATTTTGTCCAACGTCGTGCAACAGGTCTCTAATGTGAGCCAGAGTCAAATCGTTGGCATCCCGCCGGGGACGTTTTACGTGCCGCCGTACACGCAGTTGGTCGCTGTCAATATGTTCAAAACCGATGACCAACCGCTGGGCAACGTGAACTTCTTTGATCCGAACGATCAGGCGGTGACGAATGTCGCTGTAACCGGTCTCGATACGCCGATCGAAGAATACGAGATTCAATTACCGCAATATGGCACATGGCGTGTTGATACGAACAATCTCGACACCAATCGCGTCGAGCAGTTGATTGTCTCGACGGACATCATCAGTGCCGGCGGGCAACTGAATCCGGCACCGCCGACGGTGATTGATAAGCTCGTACCGACGGATTTCACAGTCGAGATTGTCGATAGCGCTGGGACTGCGCTGGTAGATGACCCGAACGCGCCGGATTTGACGGTCGAGTTGGGCTTCTACGATGCGATACCGCTCCAGCGCAACAACCGCCAGCAGATATTCTCACAGGTGATCCCGCGTGATGATGTCACGCGCCCGGACACGAATGTTTTCGCGGGCGATGTCGTCTTCAATCAACCCGGTGAATACGAAGTACGCCTGAGTGCGTATTACACCGATCCGCAGACCAACACGCGCGCGGATCTGATCTTCGATGAGACGCTCCTCAGTTCGATCACTGTGCAAGACATCACGATTGATTGGTCGGGTATCACGCCGAATAGCCAGCGACAGGGTGCGCCGATAACGGTTAGAGCTGACATATACCGGCGGGGTAGTACGGCGCTGTTTGATGATCCTGACATCGGCAATCTCGTGTTCAATGTGACGCTGGAAGACGATAACGGCAACGTCAGCACGGAAATATTGCCTGATGAGAACGCCGCTGTCGGGACAGTCGAGGCCAATCTAGTGGTGGATGACCCCGCGACTTATCGCGCGACGGTCGAAGTCGGGCGTTTGCAGGATGACGGGAGCTTTGTCCCGCTACAGACGAATGATGCGCGGCGGACGTTCAACGGCATTGACGTGCGTCCAGTGACCCAACTCGAACTCCAACTCACAGCACCGCGTGATCCCAGCAGTGAGGTGCGTACAGTCCCGCGCTTCTGGGAGACGCAACCTGTCACGATTCGGGCTGAGTTGCTCAACGCGGTGACCAAAGCACCGCTCGCGATCTCAGCTCTGACGGATAGCGCGGAGATCCTGCCGGAACTGACGATCACGCGCGATGATCAGCCGTATGCGCCAGATGATCCGCTGGTTGAGATTCGTCCCGGCGTATATGAGTTGACGACGGTCTTGCCGCGCGGGGATTACAACGTCACGGCGCGCATCAACACGCCACCGTCGGATTATACGGGCGACTACGAGTTGCCGAACCCGACAGCGTCACTGAATCATGAGCGCGTATGGTCGCCGTATATCATCCCGTTGGTTGGGGCGATTATCGGCAGTATCTTGCTCTTGCTTCTGTTAATCATCGCGGCGATTTACTGGCAAGTCCAACGTCGCTACGACCTGACCCAGAACCCGATCAAGGGGCGCGTGACGATTTATATGCTGGAAGATGGGCTGGACGGCCCCAACACGCGCGAGATTGATCTGTCATCGCGGGGCTTGAACACGATTAACCTCGGTGCCAAAGACCTGCCGGGCGAGTTGCAGAGCTTGACACTCTCCAACGATGGCGATGTGAAGAACGTGCGCGATGGCGTGTTCTACATTCGGGGCTATAAGTACGATGGCGAAGAGGTCAATATTAATATGCTCGTTGTCGAAGGTGGCGAAGAGACCCTGCACTATGACTACAATCGCGGGTTAACGATTGCCATGTCGTATAGCGGTGATCAAGTCACGCAGGAGGGCGGGATCAACGTCAGTACGACGAGTGGTACGTTTGATTAAGTAGGAATCACATCGTGGATTGTCCGAGCCATATGCTTTGACGATCCACGATTGATACAAGTGAATGGTATCAATACTGTGAACATTGTTATTCAATTGAATGGTTAAAGGAGATAGAACATGGCAAACAAACCAATGCCTACGCTCTACATTGGTCTCGGTGGGACGGGCGCATGGACAGGTGTACACTTCAAACATCAGCTTTATAACACTTACGATAACCGCTTACCGGATAATGTGAATATCGTCGTGCTGGACACAACCGATCGTATGAATGTGGGCGTGGGCGGCACCGAGATGATCCGCCGTCCCGGCATGGGTTTCGGGCGCATCGAACTGAGCGATTCTGAGTGGTCGCACGTCGGCGGCGATGTGTATGAACTCGCGCTCAATGTGGCGAACACCGATGACTATCCACATATCAAGAAGTGGTTTCAGGCGGATCGCTATCTGAAAAATACGAGTCGGGCGCTGTTCCAGCTGGATAAAGGCGCGGGGCAGTTTCGCCAGTTCGGGCGGATGGCACTCTTCCGCGATTTGATTGCCGCCTCGGAATCGCGCGTGCGGCAGGTGATCGATAACAAGCTCATCAGCCTCGCTCGTAACGAAGGCGGGTCGGTGGCTGTGATGCTCGTGGGATCGTTGACCGGTGGGACGGGCGCAGGTTTGTTCCTCGATATGGCACATCTCGTGCGCCTTGCTGCTGATGAAAACGATCTGGACATCAAGTTACGTGGGTTCTTCGTTTTGCCGGAAGGCTTCGCGTCAGTGTTGGATAGCAACCAACTGGGGCAAGCAAAACCGCGTGCATTCGCCGCCATGCGCGAGTTGAAACGCTTCTTGCTCAATCAAGATTATGAAATCGGCTACCCGATGTACTATCAACCGGCACTCAGCGGTTTAGGACAAACACTGTGGCGCGGCAAAGCGAAGGGCAGTCTTTTCGACTTTGTCTACGTCTTGGATGGGCGCGGCGAACGTAAGCTGAACGCGCACGCGCTCAAAGATGGGATTGCGCCGGTGATGGCGGATGCAATCGTCAGCTATGTTGACCCGCACTTCGGGCAGTATCAAGAGGAATACGACGCGAACATCAAAGGGCGCGAAGAAATCGCCCGATCGAACATGGGGCGGCAGGCGTATATCAGCACGATTGGCTCGCACTCGTTTATTTTGCCGGTTCAGCAGATGATCGAAGGCTGGACGTTTAAGCTCGGGCGGCAACTGCTGGAAAAACTCGTCCCCGGAAAAAGCTACGACGACGACGGCGCGATTGTCGGCGGGCTGAGCCACGAGAAGAACCCGCAAGAACCCGCAAACGATCCACGTCAAGCGGCGGAGTCGCTCTTGCAAAGTTCGACGGGCATGTTTGACCCTGATGATGAAAACCGCGAGTACAAGCCTCTGCCAATGTGGGGGCAGGTGTTGACGATTTATCAACTGGGGCAGAACGAAACGGGCGATCAAGCTCTGCAACGTCTGCGGGCGCAATCGCTGGATAACTGGCGCGGGATGATCGTGCCGGTCGGGATGGAAGCTGACCCGCGCATTAGCAAGGCGCTGAGCGAGACGCGGGGTGCGCTCAACAACACGATCTATGACATCGAAGCCGCACATCCGAGCGACAAGCGCAAACCGAAAGACCCCGAGAATGACTGGCGACAGATCGGACGTGCCGCCGAAGGCTTTGTGACAGAACAGCTGGGCCCGGTCGACTCTGGTGGGGCGCGGACGGGTGGCGCATTCAAAGAAGCGCTCGATCGCTTCGTTGATCTACAAGTGGATCGCTTCAGCGATTACATGCGTCTCTATGCGATGCACACGCTCAACGGTACGCTGAACCGCACAAACAAGCCGATCGAAGCGAAGCAAGGTAAGCTGGGCTGGTTGATCGCGCTGACCCGCGAAATCTATGAAATCTTCGGCGAAACGTCGAGCCTGCTTGAACAAGTCCGCATGGGCAAGGGCAACACAGGTGGCGATCGTGGGGCGATGATCGAACGGCGCTATAAGCAAGCCGCCGAAGATATGCGCGAGAAAGCGGGCGAAACGCAGATGTTGGGTGAAGACCCGTACCTGACAGCGCAAAAGAGCTATCTCGCCGCTGTTGATGCGTACCTCGTGCATTATCGCACGGAATTTGCGCGTAACGCCGTCGGCTTGGCGATTCAGCGCATCGCCGAGTTCTTGCATGACCTGTTAGAAGAACTCGATCTGTGGCAACAATTGCTGGGTACGAATAGCGAAAGCCTCTACATGCGGATGTACAATGGGGAACGTCGTATTCAGGGCGAGCGAGCGCGCGTCGATGAAATCCAGAATCACACGGTTATCAACAATAAACAGTGGGAAGACGCGCGCTTCGAGGAATACGTCACCGAGCGTGCCGCCGATGAGCGTCTGTTCGAGGCCTGGCAATGGCGCACGCGCATCGAGCGCGACGGACGCAACAAGCCGAGCTTGCACATCGACGTACAGATTGGTGAAGACGTGTTTGAGAAGGACATGAATCGGCGTTGGTCAGATACGAATACGGATTTCATCCTGAACGAAGCGCGCACGTTCTTCCGCGAGGCGATCAAACGCGAAAGCATCGTGAAGTACCTGATGCGCGTGCATTTCCCCGATAATCCTGAAGGGCTGGGGGATGCGCTGGCAGATAAGAGCGGTCACTTGCTCTCGATGCCAGAGACCGCAATCGGTACCCGTGCCAGCACCTTCACCCTGCTTGCCAATGATAGCGGCGAAGCCGAAGAACGAAGCTATCTACAATCGGCATTGAATAAAATCGTTGCCCGTCGTGGTTATGGTGATGCGGCACAGCGCGCGAGCGCAATGGTCAAGCTCTTGGAAGCCGATGATCCCTTCCGCCTGACCTTGCTCAGTTCTGCCGAGTTAATCCCGATCAATAAGATCAGCAGTTACACCGATGCTCAACCGGTTTACATGCAGGCTAAATACGATACCCGCCAGACGTATCACATCTTCGCCGCAGAGCAAACGGCATCCTACTACGAGGAGATGCTGGTCAATCTCAATCAGGGTAAGCGGCAATTGTCCGATCGTGTCGTCCTCTTGCTGGAAGATGAAGACCGCCTCGCGCAGTTCTTGATGCTTCTCGCACATGGCGTGATCTATCGCGCGGATGTCGATAGCGACGGGCAGACACAATCACAATGGGTGATGGAATTACCCGAACGACGCAACGTGACAAACTTCTGGTGGTTGACGATGCCTGCCGATGAGCCGATGTTACTGAACGCGGTGATTAACTTCGCCGTGGTGCAGGATGATGCGCGTTCCCGCAGTCCGCAACACACGCACACGAATCCCTTCGGCGCAGATGATCGCTATCATGAGATTATGGATTTCTTGAAGCAAGCCCAGCGTGAAGACGCGGTGCCACGCATCGAATCCGATAATCTCGCGCTGAAAGACCCCGAAGTCCGTAAATGGCTAGAAGCCTTCCTGCCACCATTAGATGAGGACGGCAACGAAGTGCTAGAAGAATATACCGACGATGATGAGAAAGAGTTCCTCAAGGTTGCACAACTGGTTGCCCGCCGCGATATTCTCGCTGATTTGTCAGATTTCATGAAGGACGAGTTGCCACATCTCGAAGGCATCGTCCGCAATGAAAATACACAAGTCGAGAGTGGTACTGCCCACGATGCGCGCGATAACAGCCAAGAAGAATACGATTTTTACAGCGTTTCGGCGCTTCTGCTGGATAAAGAAATCGGCAAGATCGATGGACGTATTGAACGACTCTATCGTCGGCGCATCGGGGACGAAAACCCGCTTGGCGGACGATAAGCCACAGTGTACCCTCCCGTTTGCCAGTTGTCATATCGCTGGCGGCGGGAGGCTCATGTCTGATGATACATATCAATCATGCTAGGACTAAACTTATGACATATAAAACGCATTTATTGCGAATCGGCTTTTTGTTCGTCGTATTGATGGCGGTGACGGGGGGGTGGGCGTGGTCATCGCAGACGATGACCGTTACGGCGCAAACCCAGAATGTATCGATCGACATTCGCCTTGAAGGGCGCGCCCAGAACGGCGACGCGAACGACAATCCGGTGTTAGCGCCCGGCAACGACCTGACGGATGTTGTCGTTGAGCTAGAAGGGCTGGCTTGCCCCGCTGTGCAACGCTCGCAACCGGTTGATATTGCGCTTGTGCTTGATGTTTCCGGTAGTATGGATGACTCGACACCGGATGGCGAGAGCAAGCTCGAAGCGACCAAAACGGCCGCGATTAACTTTTTGAGTAATTTTAATCTCGATCCTAACGATCCGCGTAATTCGGATCAAGTTGCGTTGGTCGCCTTCGCCAGCAGCCCGACTGTGATTTCAGGTTTATCGCGGGATCGGCCGGCGCTGATTTCAGCGATCAACGGCTTGTCAGCGAATGGCGGTACTGATATTCCCTCAGCGATTGACGCGGGCACGAATATCCTCAACGGGCCGGATGGCAACTTCGCTGGTGATGCGGCGAGTGTGATCGTGCTTCTATCGGATGGTCAAGATAATTTGACATTCTCACAGCGTGCCGCTAACCGCGCTCGCCAAACCGCACAGGCACGCATTGTGACGATCGGC
>DAOTTV010000033.1:0-4444 GCA_034437755.1 Anaerolineae bacterium
GCTTTTTCAGCCCGTTCGACCAGCGCGCGCGTCACGTCACGATCTTTGTAGACATACAGCTGAAACCACTTCACACCGTCGGCGGCAGTGGCGACATCTTCGATTTTATAAGTAGACATGGTGCTGAGAATCATCGGGGTGCCGTGGTGGGCGGCGGCGCGTGCCATCGCGAGTTCGCCATCGGGATGCGCCATCGCCATAAATGCCATCGGTGCGATCATAATCGGGTAGTCAAGGCGCATCCCGTTAACAATCGTCCCCGTGTCTAAGCCGTCTGTGCCGACCATATAATGCGGCAGGAGCTTGATGCAGTCGAAGGCGACGCGGTTGTCGCCCAGCGTCACTTCGTCATCAGAGCCGCTGGCGTAGTAGCCGAACGCCATCTTCGGCAACTTATCACGCGCAATCGCTTCAAACTCATTGAGGTTCACAGGTTGCATGAAAAAATCTCTCTCGTCGGTCATCAAAATAATCCCTCACTGTGATTATACGCGCTCGCTGGCACGCATCAAAACGCTAGATTATTGCGCGACCCACAGCACTGCCGCCGCAAAATGAAACGCACTGCCCGCCAGCACGAACAAATGCCACACTTCATGATAGCCGAAGTGCTCGTGAAAATTGGGGCGTTTGATGGCGAAAATCACCGCGCCGATGGTATACGTCAATCCGCCGGCGACGACCAGCCCCAGTGCATTGACAAAATCCGTATTGATAAACTGCGGGAAGCCGATCACAGCAATCCAGCCCATCAGGACGTAGAATAAGGTCGAAACGTGACCATACATATTGAAGCCCAATTTCAAGATGATGCCGATAATCGCCAAACCCCAAATCGTGCTGAGCAACCCCCAGCGCCAAACATCCGTGAGGAACGTATACGTGAAGGGCGTATACGTGCCGGCGATCATGACGTAGATTGCCGAGTGATCCAGTTGATTCAGGCGATGAATTATCTTCTTAGAACCGTTGTAGAGATGCATGATCGTACTCGCTGAATAGACTAGTACCATGCTCAAGCCGAAGATGCCCAGCGCGACCGCACGACCGGGATAATCCCGCGCCAGCCAAATCAGCCAGACCATGCCGACCAGCGACAGAACCGCACCGAATAAATGCGTAAAGCCGCTGACAGGTTCACGAAAGCGCAGACAGAAGGCGATGAACGGATGTTGTCGATCGGTAGATGGGGATTGCATAGATCTATCCTCAAGCGTATGTGATTGGACTGACATTGTTGTATATTACCAGTATAGTGGCTTCGCATCTGCTGTCGCGCAATTATTACGAAGTCCTAACCTGAGCCTCCTCTAGCATCTAGCACGCCTGACCGCTACTATCGAGGCGATATTGATGATTGTCACAGGCGACACCGATATGCACACATCACACACCGCGCGTCAGCGTCCGTGGGGCGCGCTTTTAATCAGCGTCTACTTCATTTTGCTCAGCACGCTGTACAGCGCACAAACGCCACTCTTTGAGGGGCCAGACGAAGCATCGCACGTCATCTACAGCGAGATTATTGCCGAGACGGGCGCACTACCGCCGATACTGCGCCGCGATGCCCCGACGATGCTGGCACGCATTACCTTGCAGGCGCATCATCCACCACTGTATTATCTGCTGGGCGTGCCGGCGATGTGGCTGACGACACGCACGCACATTGATGCTTACTTGCAGACTAATCCCTTTGCGCGGGTCGGTGCGCCGGGCATCAACAATTATAACGCCTACTTGCATCCAGTCACGCCGCCCGATGACACACGACTCGCGGTGGCGTTCATGCGCGCTGTGAGTATCGCCCTCAGCACCATCACGCTGTGGCTAGTTTATCGCACGGCGTATCTCGTCACAACGGATCGCCGGCTAGCGTTGACGGCAATGCTCGTCGTCGCGTCGCTTCCGTCCTTTATCTTTATCTCGGCGATTGCCAGCAATGACAACCTGACGACTCTGCTGTATTCGGCAGGGGTGCTGTGGCTGGTGCGTATCTGGCAGGCGCGGACGATCAGTAGCGGGGATGCTTTGCTTCTGGGGGCGATCATCGCGGGCATTGCCCTCACCAAGTTCAACGGCTTGACCTTGATCGCGCTGGTGTACGGGTGGTTGAGTCTGGGGGGGGTGCTGGGGCGGTTTCGCTGGCAGGCGGTCGCCCGTGCGATGCTCGTCAGCGCCACTTTGCTGGTGCTACTGGCAGGCTGGTGGTACGTGCGTAATTGGCAGGTATACGGCGATCCGCTCGCACTCTCTGCGACTCTGCGCGTTTGGGCGCGGGGGCGACCACCGAGCGAATGGACAGCCATCGCATCGGAAATCGAGGGGGTGTGGCGGTCGTTCTGGATGGTGCTGGGCGTGTTCAATATTCAGGGGGCCGAGTGGGTGTTCGTCAGTGCAGGTGTGCTGGTGATACTGGGCAGTGCCGGCATGGTCGTCTATATCTATCGTCATCCTAAATCGCGCTGGTTGAGCCTACTATTGCTGAGCGTCATCGGGCTGGCTTTGGTTGCACTGGTGCTGGCAACGCGACAGGTCAACGTCTCGCAGGGGCGCATCTTATTCCCGATGCTGACAGCCTTCGCGACCGTGCTGGTGCTGGGCTGGCGGGCCTTAATCCCACGCTGGTATCCCGTCCTTGCTCTGCCACTGGTGGTTGCCGCGCTGACGGGTGTGCTATCGCTGGCGGATGCCTATCGTCTCCCGCGCCCCGTCGCAGAGTTGCCGCCGAGCGCCACCGCGACCGATGTCTATGCTGAGTCACTGGCACTCGTCGGCTTTGAGTTGCATACACCATATCTCGATACGGACGAGATTGTCGAGCTGACGGTCTACGTGCGTGGCACGCATCCGGCTAATCCGGCGCTGGTGGTCAAGCTGATTGATCCGGTAACGGGGGTGCCGGTCGGCGGCATTGATACGTTTCCGGCGATGAGCGCGACCGCTAGCTGGCAGAGGGATGTCATTTACGCGCTGTCGGTGCGCTTTACCTATGATCGGGCGCGTTTGACGGGCTATCAACCGCGACAATTATCGCTCTTGTTCGATTGGCGGATGGTTGATCGTGATGATCTGGAGAATATCCAGCGGATACCGTGGCAAACAGCGGATGGGCAAACGCTCAACGATGTCATCGTACCCGGCCCGACGATATACGACGTACACTACACACCACCCGCACTCGATCAAACGACCGCCACGCAATT
The DNA here is from genome assembly GCA_034437755.1 of Anaerolineae bacterium. Lineage (GTDB taxonomy): Bacteria > Chloroflexota > Anaerolineae > Aggregatilineales > Phototrophicaceae > JAUZRW01. The sequence continues at coordinate 3,204 of DAOTTV010000033.1, forward strand.
CGCGGATGTGGTCGGTCTGCGCGGTTACAGCATCGATCATGACCAATTGCAAGCGGGCGGCGCAGTGACAGTGACCACCAACTGGCAGGCACAGCGTGCAACGACTGTGCCGTATCGTTTATCGGTTGGCTTGCTCTCGGTTGACGGTCAACTGGTCGCGCAGGCGGATGGTGATGTGCCCTATCTGCCGAGTGTTGTTTGGCAAGCGGATATGGCGTTCACGGATACGCGCACGCTCACCCTGCCGGATGACTTGCCTGCCGAATACTATCGCTTATATGCCACATGGTATAACCCGCAGACCGGCGAACGCCTTCCTGTCACGGGCGACGGTGCAGACGCGAGTCAGGTAGCGTTTATTCATCGCTTTGACTGAGTGAGCAATCGTATAAAGCCGTTCTCATGTCGGTATAAGGTTCTTGCAAGATGAAGCCTTTATAATCGGAACACTCTCACGAATATGAACGAGTATTCCATATGAAAAGGTTGATAGACTGATGACTGCCATCACCGATACATTCGATCGTCCACTGCGCGATTTACGCATCTCTGTAACTGATCGTTGTAATTTTCGGTGTACGTATTGTATGCCTGCCGAAATTTTCCACGATCGTTATCAGTTTTTGCACCGCGATAAGATTCTCACATATGAAGAAATCACACGCCTTGTACGCATCATCGTTCGTCTGGGCGCGGTCAAATTGCGTCTGACGGGCGGCGAACCCCTCGTGCGGCGCGAGATTGAAACACTCGTCAGCCAGTTAGCGATGATCGACGGGGTGGACGACATGGCGATGACGACGAACGCCTTTCGTCTGCCCGATAAAGCACAAGCGTTAAGAGATGCCGGCTTGCATCGCCTGACGATCAGCCTTGATAGCCTTGACGACGACGTGTTCAAGACGATGAACGGCGGTTTCGCCAGCGTAGAACAAGTGCTAGCGGGCATCAAAGCCGCGCAGGCAGTCGGCTTTGATCGTATCAAGATCAACGCGGTTGTTCAGCGCGGGGTAAACGATCACACGATTGTCGATATGGCACGCTGGGCACGCGATGAGGGGCATGTTCTGCGTTTTATCGAATATATGGATGTGGGGACGATGAATGGCTGGCAACTGGATGATGTTGTGCCGGCGCAAGAGATTGCTGAGCGCATCGACGCGGTGATGCCACTGGCGCGTGTCCAGCGCAATTATGCCAGCGAAACCGCCCTGCGCTATCGCTATCGCGACGATAGCGGT
>DAOTTV010000034.1:0-20578 GCA_034437755.1 Anaerolineae bacterium
TAGGGTGAGGGCTGGATTCGCCAACAGTCTCGCTAGCATCATGACCGTTAGGCTATTCCAAGTAAATAGATGTTCCAGTATTGGCAGGGAGTGGTGTAATGGTGATAAATCATTTCGCCAAGCCCTGTAAGCGATCAAAGCGTTTCTCCAATTTCAGTGAATCACGAAAATGGTTCAAGTCTTGACGAAAGGTCTGAAACCAATCAAGGTTAAAGTGACAAAACCAAAACCGACAGAGGTCAGACCGATGCCAAGTGTACCAAAAGATGAAATGCGGATGCGTCTACAGCTTTTTGTCGGTCTGCTACGTCAGTCTGTCGAACAACTTTACGGGGTGCTCATGGCGATACCGACGCACCACCCGCCCCCACCTGTGATTTACTGAGTTTACCATACTTGGGTGACTTTGTACTCTGGAATAGCCTTAGACTACAACGAAGGACGACAAGGCATGTCGGCGCGATTGTGATCTACAGTGATTGTATGCTCGCAGGCAATATGAGCGATCACACTTTGAGACCGAGAATGCTGAGGACAAAGCTGGTGAAGATGACCTGTGCGCCACTGATCAGCAGGAGGCTACTGGTATACACGAGGCGAATCGTGTTCGATTGCCCGATGACCTGAAATTGTCCCAGTAAGCCGAGATAGATTGTCAGCAGTAGGACCATCACGCCCAAGAAGAACAGCGTGCCGCCCAGCAGAACGCCGCGCTCAAGGTTGAAATAGCGATAGAATGTCGGGAAGTTGGATTGCTCGGCTAAGAGCTGATTGTGATGGGCGTAAACGTAGATGATCGACGCGAACGAGAGTAACATCAGACCGATGACGGTGAATGTGCCGGCATAGATCAGCGTATGATAATCGAGAATACCATCGCCGAAGCTGATCGGCCCTAAAATCAAGCGCGCCGAGAAGCCGCCACCGACCAATAACATCAGCAGGCTAGGGTATAAAAAGAGCCAGCGCGGGCTATACAAGAGCAAAAAGCGCAGGTGTCGCCAGCCATCCCGAATGGGATTGAGATGCGACTCGCGTCCTGGTGCATCGGGGAGTTGGCGCGTTGGCACTTCGGTCACTTTCATGTCGAGCAATGAGGACTTGATAATCATTTCGCTGGCGAGTTCCATGCCGCTTGTCTGCAAGCGCATCCGGTCGAGCGCGTCGCGGCGAATACCCCGTAACCCACAGTGAAAATCGCGGGCGGGCGTTTGAAAGAAGAGGCGACCGACGAACGAGAGGAACGGGTTGCCGACGTAACGCCGCACCCACGTCATCGAACCGGCTTCGATCCCGCCCATGAAACGGTTGCCGACGACGAGATCATAGCCCGCTTGCAGCTTCTCGACGAAGGGCATCAGGTTGCGTAAGTCGTGATTACCATCGGCATCGCCCATGATGATGTAGCGACTCTCAGCGGCGGCGAACCCACCGCGCAGGGCACTGCCGTAGCCTTTCTCGGCGACATGGACGACCCGCGCCCCCGCTTCCCGTGCTAGATCGACCGAGCCATCGGTGCTACCGTTATCAGCGACGATCACTTCGCCATCGAGATCGTGTTCTGCGAGAAAAGCTAAGGCCTGTGTCACACATGCGCCGACTGTCTGACGTTCGTTGAGGCAGGGCATGACAATCGTGAATTCGCGGGGATACGTTTGGGTATTCAGAAGCGACTTCCTCTCTTCACTCAGTTGGATTCCGCCGATACTCGGCATGATAGGCGAATAGTGGCGCATTCGCAAGGACAATCGTCCCGCGGGTGTGTTGGGCTGTTGTTATGTAACCCTGTTGTCGTGTCGATTGTGCTGTATGATATAGCTGATAATCGTGACCATCGGCGCATAGGTGTACATGCCATGACACAGCAGGCTCCTACGTTTCTGTATATCGGTATCAGCAAAGCCGGCTCAACGTGGATTTTTGAAGCTCTGCGCGAGCATCCACAGATTTTTGTGCCGCATCTCAAAGATATACGTTACTTCGAGGATGAATTCTACAACCCGCAGGCGTATGACCGCTATTGTCAGTATTTTGCGCCGGCAGGTGCGGCACAGGTGCGCGGCGAACTATCGCATAATTATATTCTCTCGGCAAAGTGTGCAGAGCGGATTCAACATCATCTGCCACACGCCAAGCTGTTAGTGTGTCTGCGCGAGCCGGGCGATTGGGTGACATCGACCTATCGGTATATGCGTATGTTTCGTTCAGAAGCGCAGGCGGGATTTGAACATTTCTGGGAGCATGTGTTGCGAGAGCGCGGTGTCTTGAATTACTACGAGAATCTGCGGGCATATTACGAGCGCTTCGACTCGTCGCAGATCAACGTCATGTTCTACGAAGACCTGCGCGCCGATGCCTCGCGCTTTGCCGCGGATTTATATCGTTTCTTAGCGGTCGATCCTGCGTTTCAACCGCGAGTGATTGATCAGCACGTCAACGCCGCCCGTAGCTCGCGCTTCGGCAATCGTGTGACGCAACGGCTGAACATCATCTCCCAGACCCTACGCCGCATGGGGCTAGCAAACGTCGTCGGCACGCTGAAGCATAACGCGCTCATGAATAAACTTTTCTTCTCATCAACCACGCCAGCAATCGACATCGCGCCCGCGACCGTTCAGGCGATTCGCACAGCGACCGCGCACCAATACGACCAACTTGAGACGCTCATCGGGCGCGATCTGCCCGCCGTCTGGTATGACCGCCTCGTGGATCGCGCTGGCGAAGGTCAAGCCCATGTCTCCTGAACCTGCGACGACATCTAAACCCCGGCGGCGCACAGTTGTCTTCACTGTTCTGGGGAGCTTGCTGGCGCTCGTACTGTTGATAATCATGTTCTCCGGCCTCGATGTGACGCTGAATACGATCATCGCACTCATCCGCGATGTGCCGCTGTGGGGCTATGCCACTGTGATCTTGCTCACGATGATGATCTTCGCGCTCAGTGCCTATCAGTGGATGCTGGCGTTGCAGGCAACACAGGTCAACGATGATACGCCTGATTATCTGGCATTGCTGGCATACACAGCGCTGGGGGCGATGCTGGGCAAAATCATCCCGATTCAGTTTAGCACGCCGCTTGTACGCAGTGTGATGTTACGCTGGCGCAACCAGACCAGCGTGTTACGCAGTAGCACGACATCGATTTTAGAGCAAGGGATGGCGTTGTTCGTCCCCGTGATTCTCAGCGTGCCCGGCATCCTCGCGCTGGAGAATATCATCACGGCGCGGGTGTGGGGCACGGCAGTCGTCGTGATGTTGGTGGCGGGCTGGTTATTCTTCACGTATCTCGTGCCGCCTCTGCTGAGGTCTCTCGTGCGTTTCTACGATCGTATTGGCGAAGCGCACATTCTGCATCGCTTCTCATTTGTTCGACGCTTGCTCGACCGCTTCAATGCTTTGCTCGATACGCCCGTGTTACAGCCACAGACGTTACAACCGCTATACGCGATTGCGATCGTGCGCTATGCGGTGCTGATGATGCGAATCATGCTCATTATCTGGATGTTGCAACTGCCAGTTCCGCTGATTTTCGCGTTTTACGTCGTGCCGGCGATACAGGTGACGCAGTTGGTTAATCTCACGCCGGGTAATCTAGGCTTGCGTGAATGGACATGGGTGGGCTTGCTGGTGCTGGCAGGGGTCGATGCAACGACGACGGCGACATTTGCCTTGGCACAGCGGGTGTTGATTTTCGTGGCGGTGCTGATCGCCACGAGCTTGCTCGTGTTGCTCTTTGGTCTGGTCAATCTGCGTGATAAGCGCGTGCAGGGCGCTAACGAAAGGGAATGAGATGCTTCGCTTATCAGTGATTATTGTGGGCTATAACGGCGCGTCATATCTGCCGCAGTGCCTCGATAGCGTGTTAGATCAAGATATAGCGGCGGACTCGTATGAGATTATCTATGTCGATAATCAGTCACAGGATGACTCGGTCGCGCGTGTGCGCCAGCAATACCCGCAGGTGCGCGTTGTCGCGCTCGATGAGAATCGCGGCTATTATGGCGGCTTCAATTATGCTGCCGAAACAGTCGCCGACGGTTCGTATTTACTAGCGTTACCACAGGATACGATCGTACATCGCGGTTGTTTGCGCGCATTGATCGCCGCCGCTGACGATGATCCGCGCTTGATGGTGGGGCTTGTGAATACGATCAACCCGCCTGCCTCTGAATACGATCAGCAGGATCGCACGGCTATGCCCGATCATGTCTATTGGTGTGCGACCAATCGCTTCGGGCAGACGAATCTCATCGCGCGTGATTTCTTCGACGCACCGCGTGACATTCTCGCCTATTCGGGCGTGGCGGCGCTGATACGGCGCGAGGCGGCTGAGGCGCTTAACGGCTATTTCGATCAACGCTTGAGCCATCTCGTCGGCGATACTGAATTAGGGATTCGGGCGAATGTATTGGGCTATCGCTGTAAGATCATCCCGCAGGCGGTTGTCTTCCACATCGAAGATAATAAAACGTTCAATGATGTGGGCTTTTTGCAACGGAGTTTCGTTGGTGCGCGCGATAGCATCGTCATCTACTATAAGCTGATGTATACGCTGGAGTTCATGCTCTTTTCGCCTTTGTTGCTGGTAGGGCAGGCGACCAAAGTCTTCACCTTGCGCTTCCCGCGTTGGCAGAGATTGCTCTTGTTCGTACCGGCGCTCTTGCTCTCGCCGGTGACGTATGTGCTGGCCTTGCGTCGGATGCGATTGTTTGCTGCTATCCGGCGGGAGATGCTCGACCAGCGCCCGACGGGTCACTTCTACCTCTTGCGTACGGTTGTGACGAAGGCGCTGGATTAAGCCTCGTCGTACCAGATGCTCAGATCACGCCCGAGTAATTGCTCTAATTCACGGATGGATGGTTGATAGCGCGCCATCAACGTGGCGTATAAATCGGGACTGATGCGCTCTTTCTCGCGATCAGTCTGGTTCGCCCAATAGAGCGCGCGCGCGGTGCGATAGATGGTCTGTTGCACGCGGGGCGGCAATTGCTCGTACAGGTTGACGAGTGCTTGCGGCGGCGATTGTAAGAAGTGATGCAAGCCGCCGAAGCGCGATTGTCGCGATGAATTTTTGCGTTGTAAATCCGGCTGGAACGTGTCATCGACATCAAGAAAGCGATAGATCGCTGATAATTCACGCTCAGGGTCGGCGATTAGCTCTTCAAAGATGACGACATGAACGTGATCTGTGCCGAAGGCATCGTAGTATCGTTGGATGCGCTCGGCATATAATCCTTGCCCGTAATATTTGAACAGGTCAGGACGGTAGAACGGCAGGGCGCGCATTGTCTCATGATCGCTCGTGCGGGCTTCTTCGGTGCGGATGGCTTCGGCAAAAGAGAGCGTCTCGTGCTTTTCATGGTAGTAGAGATGTTCCCATTGCGAGAAGGCGCGCCGAACGGGATTACGCAGGCTAATTAAGAACCTGCACGCATGTGGGATAGTCGCTTGGATACGCGCCGGTGTTTGTGGATCATTGAGATAAGTATCCGATGCTTCGCCGATGATAGCCTCTTGATCGGCATCATCGAATAGGGCTTCGTATTGCGCCAGATTACTGACCCATTGCGGCCAGTCATCGCTAAAGTAACACGGCGCTTTGATCGCTGACATATAAATATCAGGGTGCTGGGTGAGCGCATCGAAAATAGATGTCGTGCCGGATTTGGATGCACCGACGAAAAAGAAGTTGGGCAGGGTCATCAGGACTCCTCTCGATCAGCTACGGGTGTGGGCGAGTCGCTACAATCTGGGCGCGAGATAATGACGAGATACCCACGCGGACGAAAGCGGTGGCATTCTTCAAAATATTGCTCGCGATAAGCATCTAAGCCGCTGTTGGTCACGAGGCGACGCGGAATATCGACGATCACATCCGGCGCGATTTGCTCCCACACGCGGATCGGGTCATCGTAGCCCTCGCGCTCCTGCACGGTATGCTCTGCCGCGAACGAGACTAACTCGTAATCTTCCCAGAATGTCCAGATCAGTTCGTGGGTCGTGGCGATTGTCTCGCCCGTGTTGACGTAGGGCCGGATGGCATCGCCAATCGCGTAGATTGCCCGCTCTGGCAATTGCCCGTTCTCAGCGAGGTAGCGCACGGAGTCCCAGTCGATCTCGCGCTGTAAAAATAAGGCGCTGAAGACCAGTAATAAGCTACACGTTCCCCAGATCATCGTGCGGCTGAGGGTGTGTTTGCCGCTGTGTGCGCTGAGGCTGGCGCGGATGGCTTCGCCTGCGGGTAACGCGAGCAAGATCATCAGATGTCCATCATACCCCTGTGTGTCGATCAACACGGTGGCGGCGACGATGCAGGCGAGGAGAGTCAATAACAGGCGGTCGTCAGCAGTACGTCGCCAGAGCAGGTATGCCCAGCCCCATACGATCACGAAACGCGGGATCATCGGCGAGAAAAGCCACCCGAGCGATCGCTCGGGATGATAGCGATCATCAATGAGCATACTCAAATAGACATCCAGCCCGCCAATTGTCGCGACATTCGCCAGTAGATAGACCGCTGTGCCAAGTGCCGCGCCGCCGCCGTAGGCGACCAGCACGCGCCACCGATCCCAATTGCGCTGATAGACATGCCACAAGAAGTCACCCGCGTAAAACACCGATACTCCTAACGCTAGCCCGAAAGCAATCGCGTGTAATTGCATGGCAAACGTCACCAGCAGACCGACACCCACATGAGCGGCGATTGCTCGTGTGCCGGTCGCACGGCGGGCGATGATAATCATCAGCAGGGCATAGCTTATGGCGGCAGTGGCGAACATATGCGGTCGATAACTGCCGTCCATCAGCGCCGGATGCACGATCAACATCAGAGGAATCGTCAAGTAGCCACTGTAGCGATTATACAACTTACTAATGACCCAACCAGTGCCTATCAGCGTGAGGCAAGTCGCCACGAAACGGAAGATGCGCCCGATACTGATGTCGAAATCGACATGCACCAGTAGCCAACCGTAGAGCGCATGAATCCAGCCGACACCGGGCCAGATCAAGACCGGTTGCTGTTTCCATGAAGGCGCGTATAAGCCGCCGCCCTCCCGCCACAGATTAGACGCACCATCAGCCCAGTGTGCATCGTCAACGTGGTAAGGCAGTTCCGTCAAATGCGTGATGAAGGTCAATGGCAGTAAACTGATCGTAATGATTAGTACGAAGGCAACCCACCAGCGCGCGCGCACGTTGCCCGTCAGATTCAAGCTGAGCAGAATCACGAGCAGTGTCGCGTTGATGCCGAGATAACTTTCGACCTTTAGCTCAACCCCGATGAACGCAATGATGCCGATGCTGATGCCCACCGCGCCTAGCATCGTGCCGTAGCGCAGGGGCGACGATACATTTGCCAGCAGGGGCGCGAGGTGATCTCGCAGAGCGACCAGCCCGCCCCAGAACAGCGTGATCGCGATCGCGCCGACGATGAACGCCGTGTAGCGCGGGCTATACTGCGAGAGAACAGTGCCATCCACGCTTTGGTGGGTGAGAATGATTGGTAAGATCAGCAGATTAATGATCAGAGCGAAGCGACTAAAGGATTGCGGTGAGAATGTATGATCCGGTGCGCGGGTCACGGTGTCTTACCTTTTATCATGAACGACGGACTAGTCTGCTAAATCCAGCGCATGATAGTAACACAGACGCGCGCGAAAATACAGCACAGCGACGATGCAGGTCATAAGATTGCGTGCCTGCATCGTCTGCGAGCGTTTGTCTTCGGGCGATAGATTGCTTGCTAGCGACAGATATGAGACGACTGCCAGATTATAGCAGGATCAGATCGAGATAACCGACATCGAAGTCTTTGAGTGCTTCACGCGCTTCGTCGGGGCGGCTCTCGGCTATCCTACCAACTAGCGAGAAGCCCGCGCCATTCAAGAGCAGGTCAATTGTGGCTCGCCCGCGCTTATCGGGGCGTTGTTGAATGGTACTGTAATTTGCACAAATTGCCTCGCTATCTCCTACGTCATGTAGAATGGGTTTTGTGCGATATACATGAAAAAATGGATATTCATTCAACAAAGCCCGGATGCAACGCCGTCGATCGAGCATCTATGGCTCGTAGGCGAATAAGGCGGGTTGGTCTGGCGCTTACTTGTCTGTAGTGTAGATTGTTAACTACGCCCATATGTCTTAAAAGATGGTGAATGGCCATCTTTTTGTTAATGCTTGTGCGCGTTAATCCGGGCTGATGAGATCATCACGATTGGAGGCTTCGGCAATCATACGTTCGATTGCTTCGGCGGAGGGTTCACCGCCGTTTTCGCGCCACCAGCGAAAATACCACTGCAAATTGCTCTTAAAAGCCCGCAACACTTCGCGTTTGGTCAGCGGTGGGACTTTGGTCGTCAATTGCTGTAAGACATCTTCGCGATCAGCATCTAATAACTCAGGTGTTTCGTTCAGGATTAACTCAGCACGGAGCATAAACAGTTCTCGCTCTATAGCAGGGAAGGTCTCGCTGATTTGGCGGATATTCCCTAAATATGTGATAGTGCGTTGGCGTGGTTGTCCCGCGTCATCTCGATAACTTTCGACGAGATAGGCATCGTGAAACGTCACGTTTGCGGCCTTGGAACTCTTATGACCACGCACAATCCAGCGAATGAACAAGACTATCTCCAGACTGTTGCTTTTGCTGTGAAAGCGCCTTCAAATCAAATATATGTAGGAGTGATCGACAGCGACGATCATCCGTTGGTTGATAAAACTGTCAAATTGCGTTGCACAATTATTTCCAACACAGGGTCACGGATTTTATACGGTTACAGTGGGTAAGTTTGAGGGTCAAGAGTGTTCGTGCAACGGAAAACTAACGGTAAACCAAGTCATGATGTTGCACAACATCGGATTTACCTTATTAGGGTAATCCCATATACACCGACTATATGTCAGGCGCGACAGGACTTACAGTGACAAGCGTCACGCAAAAATATGACATATGTTATTTGTGAGCGACAGATGAAAATGTTTATGGGTGGATTGGGAGCTTATAAGAAATATATTAGCAGAGAAGTGCCGAAATACAAGTTCATATCTAGTGATAATCGGGCTTGTTTCGTACTGTAATCACCGTCGATCATCGTTATGGTAATCTGACGTGCTTTATGAATACGCGCTAAACCGTAAATGAGGTGAGCAGGGATGATCGTCTCACCCCTGTGTACATAATTATGGCAGAATGCGATAGGGGACGATGCGATTCATCGATTTCCAGAAGTAGAACGCCTCGGCATAACGTGCGCCGCATTGCATCCCGCGAAACGTACTCTGGGTTGTAATCATTCGCATGAATGGGTTTTCTTCCGGCGGGGGCGGTGTGAAATCTGGTTCGTAGGTGTCTGGCATCATCTGGCTGAGATGTTTGTTGAGCATCTCGGCTTTAGTATCGAAATACTCGGTGATGTCCACCCACTGTTCGGGGATGAAGCTCATGCCCATCACGCCATCCATGAAGGCGATCGGACAACGCTCGCGATAAGGCTCTAAATCAGAATGGGGATAATTGCGTACCCGTGCTAATTGCGCCGCGTCGAGCACCATCTGGTGTGTATAGCGATGATCTGGATGATAATCGTCGGCGGGGTGGGTGATGATGATGTCGGGTTTGGTCTCGCGGATGACGTTGACGAAGCGCGAGGTATATTCGTCGGTCGGCTTCAATTCGCCATCGGGGATCGCCAGCCATTTTAACTCAGCGCCGATCACATCCGCTGATGCCTGTGATTCCTGTCGGCGCACCTCTGCGATCTGGTCGGGGTCACCCTTGGGTCGTCCGCGCCCGTCAGTGACGACACACATGAAGGTCTGGTCGCCACGCGCGGCGGCTTTCGCCAGTGTCCCCCCGCATTGTACTTCGATGTCGTCGCCATGTGCGCCAATCGCTAGGATATTCATTCTGTCATTTCCTCCTGTTGCATGATGTTATCGACTTTTGTTTGTAAGCGGTGGTCAGCTTCGATCAGATTGCTTCGTAAGCCCTGTAGCTGGTCGCTGTCGCGCTGTAATTGGGCGGCAATCTCATCGAGGACGGCGCTGGTTGCGCTCGGTGCCGCACCTCCCCGAATATTGCGGGCTTCGACGAAGGCTTGCGGGTCGATTGCCGTGTGGAGTTGCTCGGCAGTCAGCCGTACATCACGCCCGATGCGCTCCTGTGCGATCTGTGAGAGCATGTCTGCTGTCAGGTCATGCGGCTCAAGGTCGTGTTGTAGAGCGTGCGTGACCATTCCTGATACGACGCTGTGTGCCTGCCGGAAGGGTAAGCCTGCTATCCGCACGAGGGTATCTGCTAACTCCGTGACAGTCGTGAAGCCGGCAATCGATCGTTCGTGCAGGTGATCGACATTCACATGCAGGGTATCGATCACCGCTGTATACAGGTGCAAAATCTCGTGTGCGCTTTGTAGACTGCCGAAGATCATTGGGAATATCTCGTCTTCGATGTCTTGCGTATCACCGAAGGGGATCTTGTGACACTGGATGACGATGGCATGTGCTTGCCCCAGCATCCTGCTGATGCGCGCTCGCAGATGCTCCAGCACAACCGGATTGCGCTTTTGTGGCATGATCGAGCTGATCTGGATGAAGCTGTCGTCGATGCGGATGGCTTTGCTCTCGCGCGTTGCCCAGAAGAGCATGTCATGTGTCCAGCGCGACATGCTGACACCGATGCTGGTTAGCGCGTTGGCGACATCGGTCAGGTTGTCGCTGGTGCCGATGCTGTCATAGGTGCTGGGCATGACGCGATCGAAGCCGAGCAAGTCCGCGCTCAACTGGCGATCAATCGGGAAACCGGTGCCGGTCAGCGCCGCCGCTCCCAGCGGACTCTGGTTGTTGGTCTGGTGGGCGAAGTGCACACGCTGATAGTCGCGCTCTAAGAACGACAGCACGCCCGCGATGTAGTGCGCCATTGTGGTTGGTTGTGCGGGCTGGGAGTGGGTATAGCCCGGCATCAATGTCTCAAGATGATCGCGCGCGAACTGAAGCAGACTCGCGCGCAGGTCGAGCAGGTATTGCATCGCGTCAATCAGCATCGGGCGCAGGGCGAGCCGTGTCAGCGCGTAGCCGAGATCATTGCGACTGCGCGCGAGTTGGAGATTGCCGCCGTGTTCCGCGCCGACCAGTTCGATCAATTTGCTCTCGATGGTGAAAAACAGGTCTTCCACACCGGATTGATAACCCAAGCCCTCTAACTCCATCTCATCGACTTGTTGTAATGCGCGCAGCAGTGCCCGCGCGTTTTCGGCACTGATGATGTCTTGATGATAGAGCATCACCACATGCGTTTTGTTTGCGGCGAGCATCGGGTCATAGTAGTAGGCTTCCGCATCCTCAAAGAAAGGTTGCAGGACGTATTTTTCGTAGAGCGGATGCGGGAATGATTTTGCAGGGTCAGCCATCGGCGCAGTTAACCTTTCAAGCCTGTCAGGGCGATACCTTCAATAATGTAACGCTGGAAGATGATGACGATAATCAGCAGGGGAATCACCGATAGCGATGCACCTGTCATGATTAAGTTCCAGTCAGACCCCGCTTCCGTCGAGAAGAATTGCAAGCCTACGGGCAAGGTCAGCATTGATTCGTTGTTGGTGATGATGAGCGGCCAGATGAAGGCGTTCCAGTTCCCTAAGAAGTTGAAGATGCACAGCGCACCGATAGCTGGCAAGCTCAAAGGAACGGCGATGCGCCAGAATAAGCCGAACTCGCTCACGCCATCGATGCGGGCAGCATCTAGCAGTTCATCTGGTACCCCCTGCATAAACTGTCGCATGAGGAAGATACCGGCGGCGGTAATCACTCCTGGGAAGGCGATGCCCCAATAGGTATCAATCCACGTACTGCCGATGATAGGATCGGCGGACATGATGAACCACGGGATAATCAGCATTTCCGTCGGCACCATCAAGGAACTGAGAAAAATGATGAAGATGAGATTTTTGCCGGGGAATTTGTACTTGGCGAAAACGTAACCCGCCAGCGAGTCGAAGAAGGCCACGCTCACCGTACTGATGACGGCGACAATCAACGAGTTGACATACCAGCGCGGCAGGGCGGTCTCATTGAGGACGTAGGTGTAGTTTTCAGTCGTCGGGTTCTGCGGCAAAAAGCGCAACACGAGGATTTCATCCAGCGGCTTAAACGATGTCGAGACCATCCACAAGAATGGAATCACCATCGTGACACCCAGCAGGGTTAACACGAGGTAAGAGAAAGCCTTGTATGTAAAATCGTTCGATGAACCGACGGTCTGGACGCGATTCTCTTTGGCTAGTACTCGTTCTTTGACAACAGTCATAATTGATTCTCCCTTGTTAGTTGGTGCGGCGGCTAGTGAGGGCGAGTTGTAAGACCGTGACGATTAAGATGATGACGAACAGCACGACAGTCAGCGTTGCCGCGAAGCCGAAGTTATTACTATCGAAGGCTTCACGCACAACGCGCAAGACAACGGTCGTCGTTGAATTGAGTGGGCCGCCACTGCCCTGTAGCGTCATCGCGTAGACCGGTGCGAACATCCGCAAGAACGAGATCGACTGCAACACGATCAGATAAACGATGCTCGGGTTCAAAAGCGGGAAGGTGATCCCCCAGAAGGCTTGCCAGCGACTCGCGCCGTCGATACGGGCGGCTTCGTAATACATCTGTGGGATTTGTTTGAGACCTGCTAGAAAGATGATGACGGCAAAGCCCAAACCCTGCCAGATGACCACGGCTGTAATCGAGTATAAGGCTTGATCGGGACTGCGTAAGAAGGATTGTGTCGGGAGCGAAAAGGCATCGAGCATGGTGTTAATAAAGCCTTGTCGCTCGTAAAGTATTCGGAACACCCACGCGATCGCAATCGTGGAGGTGACAAAGGGTAAGAAGAATAAGAGCCGATAAAACGTGCTTAAAAATCGAATTTCGTTGAGCATGAGCGCGATCAACAAGGCTAATACCAGTTGTAGCGGCATCCCCAGGGCGATGTATTTGGCGGTATTTTCGAAGGCTTTGCGGGTGGCTGAGCGTTCTTTGCCCATCTCTTCTGCCAGTTCGCGATAATTTTCAAACCCGACGAACTCTTGCTCTACTGCTAGCGGATTCCAGTCAAAGAGGCTCATCTGGAATGCGAAGAAGGTCGGATAAATGCGAATGTATAAGAAGAAAATGATGGGTATGGCTAAGAAGATATAGGCCCACAAAACCTTCCGCCGAGCGAGCGTCAGATTAAACATAAGTCACCATCAATCATGATTGTTACGGACGGATTACACCAACCCTGCCCAAAAACGTCCGATTGTTGGGGGCTTGCACGCCACAAGCCACATGATGTGAGCAGACGATTTCAGACACGATTGCGATGATGCAGGATAGTGAATCATAAGGGCGAGTCGTATTGCCCGCCCTTGCTGTGTGGTGCTTAAACCGTGTGTGGTTTAACGATCGTCCCAGAAATCATCGAGCAAGTCTTGTTCCTGGAAGGCGGCTTCTGCTAGTGCTTCGCACGGGTCAACACCGGAGAGGCGCACGAGATCGAACGCGTCGATCAGGTGTTGACGTTGTTGGCTTTCATCGGCGAAGAAGGTCGCGTGTGAGTAGGGCAGACCGGCGACGAAGGGACCGATAATCGGGTCCTCCAGCAGTTCGGGATCATCTGCGGCGGCGGTTTGTGCTGGCAATTCACCAACTTCTTCCACCCACAGCGAGCCCGCTTCAGGCGAGGTGACGAACTCAAGGAACTTGGTTGCGGCTTCTAAACGTGCATCGTCGCCAGCGGCGCGGCGCGTGATGCCATGTGTCCAGTACGAACCGTAGGTGTGGCGTTCGCCATCAGGGCCTAGTGTCGGCAGTTCGGCAATGCCGAAGTTCAGGTCAGGGTTGTTGCGGGCGATCGTCCCCAGACGGAACGACCCGTCGATATGCAGGGCAGAGAGACCCGCGACGAATGCATCATCGGCATCTGCTGTACCGCCGATACCTTCATTCGTGCCTGTCAGCAGGTCGGTCTCGAACTGTGTCAACCAGGTGAAGGCTTCGCATCCTTCAGGGCTGTCGAACAGCACTTCGGTATTTTCTTCGTTATAAGGCACGCCACCATATTGGCGCAGGAGGACTTCGCGGAACCAGTGGTGTGCTTGGCCATTCATCTGCACGCTGTAGCCCGAGATGGCAATGTTGTCGAGGCTAGGGTCACCATCGTAGACGGTGGTTGCTTCGGCAATTTCGACAAATTCTGACAACGTTTCCGGCGGTGAGTCGTAGCCTGCTTCTTCGAGCAAGTCAACGTTGTAGAACAAGGCTAGCGACCGCACAGCAGTCGGCACGGCGTAGTATTGGCCTTCAAAGGCGGCAGACCCGCTGACCATCGGCACGAAGTTCTCGTTGATGTACTCTTCGGTGAAGGGTTCGGGAAGCGGCACGAGATAACCGGCATCAACAAAGGACGGAATCCAACCGTAGAACAGGGTCACGACATCCGGCCCGACACCACCTGCCACCGATGCGGCGAGTTCTGTACGGAAGTTGTCGTAGGCGATGCCGCTATTGTGGATGACATCAATATTGGGGTTCTCTTCTTCAAATTGGGCGATGAGAGCGTCCATAGCTTCTACGCGCGCGCCAAAGTTATACTGCCAGTATTCGATCTCGATCACTTCGTCATCCTGCGCCATCACCTGAAAGCCCAGCATGAGCACGGCAATTGCGAGGATGCCGACGAGATATTTACGATTAAACATACCATTCTCCTCATGAATAAAAGTTAAATACTATATTCTTTTGGATGGTGCGTTACAACACATCCTTACGCATGATTGTACTGCGTGTGATAAAGTTCGCAAGCAATTCTCACAAATCCAACCGTTAGAAAGTTGTTTGTGTGGGCGATGACTAGTCGCCGGCGACTGCGGCCGGTTGCTGTAAATCGAGCTTGAAGAGGCAGGCGGCGTTCCCACCGAAGATCATCTGCACCTGTTCGTCGGTATAATTCAATTCATAGCAATCGCGCAGTTGATCGCGCAGGTATGGCTCAGCAAAGCCGCGCGGGAAGTAGCTGGAATCTGTGCCGAAGATGATGCGTTCCGGGCCGATTGTTTCCATGTATTTATGGGTATTTACGGAATAACTTCTTGGTTGACCAATCGCCATCAACCCAGCGCACCTAGAACCATGGCTTGCTCGTCGAGACGTGCGTGTGAAAATCAATAATCTTTAGGTTCTGGTACATGATGCCAATTCACCTTTTGAAAATTTAGGGTCTTTCGTATCTTGCGTGGTCAAGCTCTTTTTGTCCCCTTTTTGAAAAAAGGGACATCAAAAACTTTTGGTTTTTTGAACGCGCAGCGTTCAAAATGAACAAGGTCAAGGAACGATCGTTCCTTGTGGGGGTACGGGGGCAAAGCCCCTGTGACAAAAACCACTCGAAATCTCAAAGAGCCAAAATTTATTTACAAACTGATTATATCGCGCTCTTATGACCACATTGGCTATTGGCTGAATCCAATTTAGGCATCACTCATCTGGTAGAACGAGGGATGCCGCGCCGTAGAGTGCCGCCTGTGCGCCTAATTGTGATGTCACGATGTCGGGGATAATCGGGATACTGCCTGTGAGACGCGATCGAATACGGGGAAGCAACACATCGGCTGATTGCATGACACTGCCCGATAAGATGACGCGCTCCGGCGCGAGTATCATGCTGATGTTGCCAATCATCAACGCGAGGGCATCGGCAACCTGCTGAACCAGCTTGATCGCCCATAGATCGCCCGCCCGTGACTGCTGGAAGACGTGCGCGGCGGTCACGTCGTTGCCGTAGCGGGTGCGGGCGCGCTGGGTGATGCCATGCCCACCTGCGATTAACTCTAACGCGCCGAAATCGTCATAAGTTTGATCGAGTGCGCGCACGTCAGGGAGCATGTAGCCGACTTCGCCCGCTACGCCGCGATGCCCGCTATATAACGCGCCTTCGACAATCAAGCCCGCGCCGATGCCTGTGCCGACCGCGATACAGAGCATGTTCTGTGTGCCGCGCCCGCGTCCGAAGCGATGCTCGCCCAATGCGGCAAGGTTGACATCGTTCTCAGCCGAGATTGCCACGTCGAACTGCTGTCGCAGGCGCTCAACCAGCGGAAAATCGTCCCATGCGAGTGCCGCCGCCAGTCGCACGCGCCCATCGACCACCGCGCCCGGTACCCCGATGCCAATGCCTTGAAGCGCGTCATCGCCCTGCAAGCGCTGGATAAAAGCGACCAATTGCGCGAGGGGATCGCTATCAGGTATGGGGTAGGTCGGGGCTTGTTCGCTCGCGATTAAGTCCCCGCCAGTTGTGAAACGCCCGCCGAGAATCTTGGTGCCACCCATGTCGATGCCGATGTAATGCCTCATGTGCCTTGCCTGTCCTCATGTTATTTGCAACTGTGACGACTATAGCGCAGGTCAGTTAAGTTTTGTATAAACCCGTGCGCCAATGATGGCGATAGGCATCGCTTTCGCGCAAATAACGGCTGACCCGCTCTAGGCTATCGGGGGCGGGTTGCTTTGTTTTGTCGCGGTCGATGGCGACGACGAAGGTATCTTCGCCCACAGCGCGCAACGTCATCTCGGTGCTGGTGTTGATCCACGTCAGGGCGTGATGCAGGCTATCAGCAGTTTGTGCGGTCGCTACCAGCATATCGTCAAGCGTCAACAAGCCACTACGATGCTTCAGCGCGTACTTCGCCATGCCGATGATATGTGTGATCAGGGTTTTGGGATGATCGAAGCGCGGATACTGCCCGAATAACACGAGACGCGCCGGATTGACCAGATTCAGCAGAGATTGCCACAGCGTGACATCCGGCGGTATCGTCCACACGATCAAGGTCTCGCTATCGACCAGATTGAAGCGATCGACTCCGGTGGCTTGCTTGTCGCCTTCGACGAACGTCAGCGCGTTGGGGTAGGTGGCTTGTGCCTGTGCGAGTTGTGCGTGCGTGTGATGTGTAGCACGGTGATCGACAATATCATAGGTCGGGCGTGTATCGACGGTGATACCATCCGCATCGACTGGACGAGCATCAATCCATTCGACCATTGCGCTTCGTGTGCCCCGAAATACGTTCTCGCGCACCGTGTAGGCGATGTCGAAGCGTCCTTGTGGGATTGCGCTTGTATCCCCGAACCACCATACAACGCGCTGGTCGTTATCGTCGGCATCGACCAGCGTGAGATCGCGATGATCGCCACGACTGCCCATCGTGCGCTGCTTCTTCAGCGTGACGTTGCGCGTTGCCAGCGTCAGCGGCGGGTTGCCATTGCCAAAAGGCGCGAGACGGGCGATGTCCTGCGCGAAGTCGAGGTCGATCTCATCGAAGCCCAGATAGCCATCGAGCATGATTTCGGCTTGTAGGTCGCGATCACCGATTTGCTGGCGCACGACCTGCGATAAACCGCGCCGGAATGCGTGCAGTTGCTTTGCGTGCATGCTCAAGCCAGCCGCCATATTATGCCCGCCGTAGCCCTGTAGCAGATGCGCCTGCGTGCGGATCGCGGCGATAATATCGACGCCGGCGACTGACCGCGCCGATCCGCTGATTGTGTGGTCTTTCTCGGCGAGTACCAGCACCGGACGCTGATAATCTTCGACCAGACGACTGGCGACGATGCCGACCACGCCTGTATGCCATTGCTCGCCCTTAACGACGAGTGCCGCGTATTTCAGTAGGGCAGGCTCATCTTTGATTGTCTGCTGGGCGGCGGCGTAAACCTGACGGGTGAGCAGGCGACGTTTCTGGTTCAAGCCCTCTAGCTGGTTGACGCGCTCGGTGATGATTGCGCCATCGTGCGTCGTCAGCAGGTCAACGGCGGGGTTGGCATCTGCGAGACGACCGAGCGCGTTCAGGCGGGGCGCGAGTGAAAACCCGATGTCCATCTCAGTTAGCGATTGCGGATGGATGTCGGCGCGTGCCATCATCGCCCGCAGACCTGCACGCGGCTCATAGCGCAAACGTTCTAGTCCCTGTTGCAACAGATAACGGGTATCATCGACCTGTACCATCACATCAGCGACGATGCCCATCGCCACGAGATCGAGCAAATGTGATGTGTCGGTGTTGCCGTAGAGCGCCTGCATGACTTTATACGCCGTGCCGACTCCCGGCAGTTCACGCAGGGGGTGTCCTGCTGGCAGGCGCATAGGATTGACGAGCGCGTGCGCGGGCGGCAATGTCGCTGGCAGGGCGTGATGATCGGTGACGACGACATCGACCCCGCGTTCTTGTGCATGGGCAATCGCATCGTGCGCGCTGATGCCTGTGTCGCAGGTCACAACTAATTCTACGCCATCATCAAGCAGAGTCTTGAGTGTTGGCAGATGGATGCCGTGACCTTCGCTGAAGCGGTTCGGCACGCGATAGCGCACGGTCGCGCCTAAATCGCGCAATGCCGAGACCAGTAGCGCGGTTGATGTTTGCCCGTCCACGTCGAAATCGCCCCACACGAGGATTTGCTCGCCCTTGGCGATTGCACGCCGGATACGCTCAACTGCACGGTCTAAATCGGGCAGGTCATCGGGTGGGGTTGGTGTGTATGCATCAGGATTCATGAAGCGGCGGGCATCTGTTACGGCAGTGATACCGCGCCGAACGAGACTGCGCGCAATGATCGGATGCCCGCCGATGTTTGCCTGTAAATCGTCCGGTACAGTTACCGGTTGGGGATCATGCCATCGTGCCATTAGAATTCGATTTCTGCTATCTGGTCAATGTCAATCTCAAACGCGGTCAGATCATCCGCGTCATAATCGAGGCCGTCCCACGCGTCTAATGTGCCGGCGCTGGTGCCGCGCTCGCATAGTGAGCGATACGAACAGAATAAGCAGAGGCGCTCGTCGTCGGTCTTTAGGAACTCGGTACTGCGATCGATCTCTTGCATCAAGCCTAATAAATACGCTTCGTCAGCTTGAAATTGTGCGTCATCATAGGCGAAGGTGATGGTCTGTCCGTCGTGGTCAGCGAACCAGTAGCGCATGTCGATAGCTTCCGGCGCGATTGCTGTCCCGGCGTTCAGCCGACTGCCACCGCGTGCCAGCACATAGCGATAGACGATGGTCTGTAATTTGTGCGCCAGCCAATCGCGGCGCGGTAACTTGCGCGATGTCTTCCAATCGACGATCACCGCCCGCGTACCGATGGCGATTAGATCGAACTTGGCGAGCAGGGCATAGTCGCCGATGTTGACTGTCAGCGTTTGCTCGGGATGATAAGTTGGCGGTAGGTCGTCTGTGCCGGATTGCAGATACGCTGTAAACCAGCGCGCAACATCAGGATCATCAATGCGCGGTTGTAGAATATCCGGCGAGATACCGAGCAAGTGCTGATGCACGAGGTGGTGAAAGCGTTTGCCCTGCATCATGCGCTGTTCAAAGGTCAGCATATCATCGACTTCGGGCGCAGGGTAGCGCACTTGATCGAGATATTTGAGCTGGAAACGGCGCGGGCAATCGACGTAATTCTGTAGGCTACTCTGGCTGAAAATGAAATCATCGCTCACGTTGGGCATTGTCGTTCATCCTGTTATGTCGGGTATATTCATCGGCTGGATTGTCGGTCGCGTGCGCCTTGCCACCAGTCGTATAGCGCTGTCACCGGACGTGCTGTGACCTGCTCGCCTTTGCGTCCGGTATTCCATGTGATGATCAGCTCGCGTTTGGCGCGGGTGATGCCCACGTATAGCAAGCGCAGGCGTTCAGCGACGTATTCAACCCGTGCGTCTTCGGTGGCGGCACCTTCTTGATAGGGCGTTTGCGTGACCAATGCGTCGAGTTGGGCGCGGGCTTCGGCTTCAAGGTTGAGATCATCGCGCAAGAACCACTTCTCACCGATGAAATTGTCGAACACATCGCCGGAAGGGTAGTTGTAGTTGTTCGCCGCCATGATGTAGACGCGATCCCATTCTAGCCCTTTGGCTTTGTGCATCGTCGTCACCGTGACCTTGCCCAGATGCTGATCGGGGTCGAAGGCATCATCGTCATCGCCCATACCGCTGAAACTGCGCTTGCCGCTGGCGATTGCTCGTAATTCGGCAGTGTATGCTGGCAGTTGGGCATCCGGTTGTTGCTCGGCAAAGCGCCGCAGATAAAGCGCGACGCTATACGCGGTGGCAATCTCATGATCGGTGTGGAAGATGTCCGCGCCGATCGTCAGAAGCAGTTGATCAATGGGCAGGTCAGCGGCGGCTTGCCAGCGGCGAACGATGGTGCGGAACGTGTCCAGATGGGCGCGTAAAGAGTCGTTATCGTCGGCTTGCTCGTCGAGCCAATCTTCTATGCGCGGGTGCAGGTAATCTTCAACACGCTTGATCTTACGTAAGCCCTTGGCGATGTTGTCGATCTGCCGTTCGCTTTCGTCGTCGCCGCGTTCATCGCGCCGCCACACGCGATAGACAGCCGCAAGATTGGCGCTGTGTTTAGGGTTTTCCAGATACTTGATGACGTATAGCAACGCGCCGACGATTTTACGGGTGCTACTGGTGGACTTGAGATTCTCTACGTAGTCGATGTTGGCATCGCGTAAGGCTTGTACCATCTTCGCGCCACTGCTGTTGATCGGCA
>DAOTTV010000035.1:0-9438 GCA_034437755.1 Anaerolineae bacterium
GGCGCACGCGACGAATGAAATCGACGCTTTGCAGGCGGCTTTCGAGCGTATAGCTGATGTAACCCAGCATGATGCGCTCAAGGTCGTCGTGCAGGGGGTCATCAATACGAAGCTGGGCAATATCGCGGTAGGGACTGCGTTGCATGTGGCGCAGGACTTTCAGCGTGCGTACGTTGATCTCGACCAGACCGGCAATCTGTGCCGCCCCCGCCGGCGAGACGATGCCGCCGCCCTCATAACTGAAATACTGATCGACCGCTTGCAGGTCTTCATAGCGGACGACACACACCTGCAATTCCGGACGAAAGCCCACATCATCGAGCAAGTGCAACTCGAAGTAGCGCAGAGCGCGGCGCGGGTCGGGATCATGCGAGAGACGGTCGAAGGTCGCGTCGAGCAAATTGAAGAGTTGCACTGTACTGCTGACATCATCGACCGTGAACTTATCGACCAATTCGGCGGCATAGCTAGCATACGCCCCGCGTTCGAGCGTCTCGCGTAGGGGCAAATACGGCGCGGTGACTTCGGCTTGTGTCAAAATATCGAGCGAGCGACCACGGGCGATCAGCACCTCCGCACGGGTGAAGAGTTCGACGTGTCCTGTCTTGCGACTGGCGGGCTTGCGTGCGCCCTTGGCAATCGCGGTCACTTTGCCGTGCGTCGGCGTGAGCAGGGTCAAGCGGCGGTCTGCTTCGCCCATGTCGGCGCGTCGCAAAATCAAAGCCGCTGTTCGGAATGTGCGTGCGTGTGCCATCAGTGCCTCATCTGTATGCTAGCCATGTCTGTTATTATCGACGATCAGGGATTATTTGTCACGCATCGAGGGGATATTTGCTCAAATGCTCCTTATCCCGCAAAATAGAGATATGCTTTAAGGTCAAGATAAAGGAGTGAAGCAGATGAACGAGCGCAATCCGCATATGAAGTGGGTCGCGGGCTATAGCGGACGACGAGCGGGGCGCGTGCCGGATACGTGGATCGCGGAATATAAACTGAGCGACCTGATGCGTAAGAATTATATTGATCGGGCCGTGGCGCAGGACTTCTTGCAAAAATCAGGGCTGGCGGACTTCCATTGGGAGATTACGTGGCCCGAAGATTTTGAAATGCCGGATGAAATGCTGGTCGATCGCATTGCTGAAGTGCGCGGCTACGTCGTGTGGGTTCATGGCTGGACGGGCAACATGCACATCTGGGAAGATTTGCCGGGGATGGTCGTCAAGAGCAATCGGCAACTGGTGTCGATTGCCATCGACCACAACGGCTTCGGTCTCTCGCTGTTTGAAGATAGCACGCCCCCGCTTGAGTCCTGCAATCCGCCGGCGGCGATGCGTACCCTGCATCACTTCATCGAGATGATTAAGATTCGGCGGCAACCGGGACAAACGCGCACCAAAGTGATCAACTTCGTTGGGCATAGCATGGGCGGCGCGACACTGTTTTACCTGAACCCGATGCTCTACGCTTATGGCGAAGTCACGCGGATGGCGCTTGCACCGGCACTATTGCTAGAGGACGAGACGCACCGCGCCTTCTATCAAACGCTGGGGTTGGGCATCAGCATCTTACAACGCCTGCCCGTGCTAGAAGTGGTCGAACGCTTCATCAAGCCCAGCGTGCTACAGACCCTCGCCGCTGGGGCGACTGACGAAGTGAAGAAGATCCACAAACGGCAATACGGCGAAACGCCACGCGGGATCACCGGCGCGACCTTCATGGCGATGGGTCGTCTGCGAAATACTGAAATCGCACACGAGTTCGACTTGATGCAAGTCGTCCTCGGACATCGTGATCCGCTAGTCGGTCTCGTCGCGATGATGGATTTGCTCGGTTCGCTGGAGTTCCCGGCGAAGAACATCCACGTTGTGCCGGGCACGCATTACAATTTCAGCGTCGGGCACGAGACCCCGCAGAACGCCTATCACCACGCGCAAACCCGCGAGATGATCGTGCAGGATGTGCTTCAGTTGCATCAAAAGGCGATCGACATGCAGAAGAAGGGGCGCATTGTCGGGTAGTGATGTAGCAGACGGAGACCACGCGCGTGCGCTCTCCGCCTGTGTGTGTTAGGTACGCACGCTCACGCGGTTGATCGCCGTCGCCACGTCGATGTCCTTCTGCGTGATCTTGCTACCGGCATCGTGCGTGGTAAATTCGATAGTGACTTTCTTATAGCCGACGGTCAGATCAGGATGATGGTTGAAGCCATCGGCAATCATGCCGACGGTCGTCGCGTAGGCGAGACCTTGCCCGTAACTGCCGAGGCTGACGGTGCGCGTGATTTTATCGCCAGCGCGCTCCCAACCATCGAGCAATTCGAGCGCTTCGCTAATTTGAGCATCACTGAGTGCATCTGCCATGGACGAGCCTCCTTAATTGTACAGTGAATATGTCATCGTAACGCTACAGTCATCGTAGCGCAGGCGCATGAGAACGATCTAAATATTCGAGCCAGACGGGAATTTTTCGGTATACATCTTCATCGAGCGTTTAATCAGCTTGTGCGTCTCTGCTGTATCGACCCAGCCTTCATTTTCGACCGAGTTAGCATTCTGCAATTGCTTGTAAACCATGAAGAAATGCCGCACTTCTTCTAAGAAGTGGCGCGGAATATCCTCAAAGGTCATATATTGCGAGAAGAAGGGATCGGTCGCCGGCACTGCTAGCACCTTGTAATCCAGTTCGCCATTGTCGATCATCTTCAGCGTCGCCAGCGTGCGTGCTTCGACCACACATCCGGGGAAGGTCGATTCGTTCATCATGACGAGAATATCCATCGGATCTTCATCATCGAAGTAACTCTGCGGCATGAAGCCATAATCGCCCGGATAATGTAGGGGGCTGTAAAGCACGCGGTCGAGCTTAATCACACCGGCTTTTTTGCTATATTCATATTTATTGCGGCTTCCCTTCGGGACTTCGATCACCGCGTAGACAATTTCAGGCGCTTTCGGGCCGGTCGTGAGATTGTGCCAAAGATGAATCATAAGCGTTTATATCCTATCTCCAAAAGAATGATGTTCTTATTCTAAGCTATTTTGATGAATTCTGCTGTAAGATAAGGAAGGTACTCATGGTGTGTTCAAGATTACATCACGATTATGCGCTGATAAGTGGCTGTCGCTGTGATTTACACACTATTTACAATTTGATAAGTTTTATCTTATAGCGTACCAGTACGATAGTATAATAACCAAATTGTATAGGTATACTCAGGTAGGAATATAGTATGAAACAGATGAAACAAACACTCTTCACGATGCTAGGGGCGTTCGTCTTTGCGGCGCTCGGTTTCGTCGGGGCGTGGCTCGTCGTTCCGCAATTATCGGGCAACACGGTTGCTACCACCGATAGCATCGCCCCGCCACAGATTACCGCCAGCGATTTATTAGAAGAGCAAGAGCGCGTCTTCAACGAGGTCTATAACACCGTCGCGCCGTCCGTCGTGGCGATCACCGTCGCGCGTCAGTCGTCGCTGGGCGATGATGAAGAATTCCGCCCCGCCAGCACGGGATCAGGCTTCATGATTGATATGGGCGGGCATATCGTGACCAATTATCACGTCATTCGCGGTGCGGATCGCGTCGAAGTGGCGTTATACGATGGCACGATCACCGATGCCGAAGTCATCGGCGAAGACCCCGATAGCGATCTCGCTGTGATCCAGATTGATGTGCCACGCGACCGCCTGCGCCCGATCGCGCTGGGCGATAGCGACGCGCTCAATGTCGGGCAAGTTGTCCTCGCTGTCGGCAACCCCTTCCAGCGCGACTGGACACTGACAAGCGGTATCATCAGCGGTTTAGATCGGAGCATCGTCGGGCTCGCCGGCTTCTCAATTGGTGCCGTCATCCAGACTGACGCGGCGATCAACCCCGGCAACAGCGGCGGCCCGCTCGTCAACTTACAGGGTGAGGTGATCGGCGTGAATTCACAAATCGAAAGCGGCACGCGGTCGAACTCGGGCGTGGGTTTCGCTGTCCCCAGCAATCTAGTTGCTAAAGTCGCCCAAGACCTGATCGAGAACGGGCGGATTGAATACAGCTTCATCGGGATTAGCTCGGTGGGGATTTCGCTGGATCTGATCGAAAACTTCGACCTACCCAACAATTTGCAGGGCGTGGCTATTCGTCAGGTATTGCCGAACACACCCGCGAGCGATGCCGGTTTACGCAATCCCAACGATGACAGAATCGACATCATCACCGCCGTCAATGGCGAGCCAGTCGATGACTTTGAAGAGATGATCGGGTATCTCGCGCTCTATACCGAGCCGGGCGACACGATCACGCTCACGGTGTATCGTGATGGCGAGGTACTCGAACTGCCGCTGACGCTAGTCTCGCGCTCGACCCAACGCTAAACAGCCCCTATCCCACGACAACGGGGGAGCGATCCCCCGATTGTCATGGCTGTCGCCTCAATCGAACACGAAACCCATCGCTTCCAGCGTGGCGCGTAGGTGTTCACGACGCGGCGTGCTGAACTTATCCGCCATGACTCCCGTCCATGCCGCCTCGTTCAGGTTACGCTCCAGCGCTTGATAATGCGCGGCAAGCTCGGCATCGTGTGCGCTGAGCGTGTCAGTGGGGTCGCTATCGTCGTAAGCTTCATAGTGGATCACCAGTTCTTCGGGCAGGCGTGGCTTCTGCGGCGGGCGTTGCTCGTCGTCATACCAGCCGATGCACATGCCGTAGACGACGAACACGCCTTGCGGCAGGTTCAGCACGTCGCCAACCTGCGCGGGATGATTACGCATCGCACCGATCATGACCGTCCCCAAGCCGAAGGACTCGGCGGCGGTCGCCAGCGACATGCCCGCAATCGCCGCATCGACCGTCGCGACCATCGTGTTCTCTAAGTTCTTCGCCAGTGTTTGACCGTGCATCGCGGCGGCTTGCGCTAAGCGTGAAATATCCGCACAGATCGCGACGAAGGTATCGCAAGTTCTGATATGCGCTTGACCGCCAGCTAGTTCAGAGAGCTTCTCTTTCGTCTCAGGATTGCGGACGACGACGAAGCTATAGGCTTGCATGTTACTGCTGGTGGGTGAGCGACGGGCGGCGCTGAGGATCTCGCGTAGCATGGAGTCGGGGATCGGTTCGCCGTTGTGCTTGCGGATGCTGACGTGTTGCTTCAGGGTTTCGGTTACAGGTGTGGTGTAGGTTTTTTCGTGGGTGGTCATGGGTGTGATGTGTCCCTTTCTCGTTCGCTATAAAAGATGATGCCGTAGCATAGCGGATGTCGATTGGTATTGGCTGAGAAAGCACCCGATCAACAGGCGTTAACAAACTACAACAGAAAAGGACTGTATTTTAGGCAGAATCGGATACAATAGATGATATATCATTGGCGTAACATAAGGCACAGGACAGATGCAACTTCAGGGACAAGCATGGCGCGTGGTTGGCGCGTGTCTGTTTATCTTAAGCGTGGTCATCGTAGGCGTGCTGGCACAGACAGAATTTCGCACGCCGCAGGACACGCCGGTGAACATCACGCTCAGCGCACCGGATGATCTGGTCGCCCCCTTGCAATTCTTAATTGACGACGACCCGCAAAACGGCACATTACTGGGCACTGCCCCCATGTTGACTTACGTGCCAGACACCGGTTTCAGTGGCACGGACAGCCTGACATATACGATTGTCGATGCCGAAGGCGCAGTCGTCACCAGTCGCATCAGCATCATCGTCGGCAGTCCCGATGACATCCTGACAGAGGATGAGCGTCCGCCCCTGCCCGCCATGCCTGACGTGCGCGACACCAGCACAGCGATTGCCCCCAACACCGCCATCAGCGCCAGCGCGGGCAGTGCGGCTAGCATCCAACTGGTGCGCGGGCGTGATTACGCCATCATCGACCCGCCGCAACACGGATCACTGACAGGGCGCGTGCCGAACGTCAGCTACACGCCGGATAGCGACTTCAGCGGGATTGATAGCTTCACCTATCGCGTAGAAGCAAATGGGATCACCCGTGTGATTCCGATTGCGGTGCTAGTCACCCCCAATTCGGACGCGCCACAGGCGAGCTTCGGCGATGTGACGCTCAACGTGGTTGAGCTAGATGCCACTGCTGGCATCGAAGTCGGCGAGTCCTTCGATGTACAAATCCAGATGACGGACAGGCGCAACGGCGAACCGGAGACCGTCTTCGCGGGCTTCACCGATCTGACATTTGACCCCAGCGTTTTACAAGCCGAGAGCATCACGCACGCCGCTAGCTATCCGCACTTCCGGCGCGGGACGATCGATACCAGCGCTGGTATCGTGCGCGATCTCGGCGCAGTGACCGATCAGCTGAACATCCTCATCGGTGATACCACCGTCGCTACCGTGCGCTTCACGGCGCTGGCAAGCGGTGTGACTGCGCTCAATACCGACGTTATCGCGACGGAGCGCCTCGAAACGGTCTTATACGGCTCAGAAGTCGATAACCGCAACGATCTGAGTTACAACGGCACAAGCGTCACCGTGACCGAAGCGCAGAGCAATTGCCCCGCCAGCGCCGATAGCATCGGCATCTACCGCGATAGTGATCGCAGTTGGTACTTGAAGAACAGCAACAGCGATGGCAACGCCGATACCGTCTTCGATTATGGCGACCCTGAAGATATTGCGCTGGTCGGCGATTGGGATGGTGATGGTGTCGATACCGTCGCCATCTACCGTGATAGCGTCTTTTATCTGAGCTATAACAACCGCGCCGGCAATGCCGATACCGTCTTCGCCTTCGGTGCGAGTGGTGATCTGCCGGTTGCCGGCGATTGGGACGGCGATTGCATCGACGAAGTAGGCCTCTATCGTCCGGCGCAGGGCGTGTGGTTCTTGCTCTTCGATAATGCCGTACAAGTGCCCGATCTGGTCTTCCAGTATGGCTTGACGAACGAAACGCCCGTCGCCGGCGATTGGGATGGCGATGGCGTGGATACCGTCGGCATCTTCCGCGCCAGTGATCGCAGTTGGTACTTGAAGAACGACAACAGCGACGGCTTCGCGGATATTGTCTTCCCCTATGGCGACCCCACGAGTGATCGCGCGATTGCCGGCGATTGGGATGGCGATGGTGTCGATACCATCGGCACCTATCGCTTTGCCACGGGCGAATGGTACTTGAAGAATAGCAACGTCGATGGCGTGGCGGATCTCGCGTTCCAATATGGCTTGACGGACGAAACGCCCGTCGTCGGTGATTGGGATGGGAATTGATACTAGCAATTGTGTGGTGTAGATAGAGGAACAGATAACCCATGACGAAACAACCAGTGATCCGTCAACGAGATGATTTAGAGAGCATCACGGCTGGCGATAAGTGCATCCTGACCGAATTATTCCACCCAGACAAAGACCCGATCACTACCGGATACAGCCTCGCGTATGCTTTTGTCGAGCCGGGGGGAAGCACGCTCAATCATTACCTTGAACAGAGCGAGACTTATTACATCATTCGTGGGACGGGCACAATGTATCTCGATGGTGAGGCGCATCGGGTGCAGGCTGGCAGTACGTATTACATCCCACCCCGATGCCAGCAGTGGCTACAGAACGATGGCGACGACCCCATCGAATTTCTGGTGATGGTCGATCCCCCATGGACAGCCGCGGGCGAAGTGATCGTCGATGAGGACACGGACTGACGCGCCGACCGTCGCCAGTTCAGGCGTGTTCGCCAATGCGGAAGTACGAGAGACTATCCGCCATATCTTCGACAGCGTCCATCTCCAGCACCATGTCAACTTCTGGTTTGACCGAGCGTATCAAGGGCAAGATGTCGTGATAATCCAGCACGCCGTGTTCCCAGTTAAAGCCGTGGTGCTCGTCGATGATGCCGTTGTTGTTGTTCATGTGGACTTCTGCAAGCCACGGCTCCATCGTGCGTAGCCAATACTCAAATGGGAAGTGCGGCTCGGTAAAGAGATGCGCGTGCCCGACATCCAGACAAGTTTGCAGGTAAGGGCTATCGACCGCTGTCAGCAAATCCGCGATAATCGTCGGGTCGAACTCGAACATATTCTCCAGCAAGACAATCACATTGTGCTGTTCGGCATATTCCGCAAGTGGCTTCCAGAACTCGACGTTGCGCCCATGCCAGCCCTTACGATAGAAGGTATTGTGCAGAGTGCCGATGAAGTTGGCATGGAATACGACCTGCTTCGCGCCAATATCAGACGCGATGCGAATCGCATGGCTGTAGCGCGTCGTGCAGACCGCATTGATGCGCGGGTCGAGACTGCCGGACACCATATCGAAGAAGGGGCCGTGCATTGTAATATCGCCTGTTACCGGCGCGAGATGCTCTTTATATTCTTTGACCGTGACGCGCCAATCACCATCCAGCACATCTGGGAAGGCGAATGCCATCACTTCAATGCCGAGCTTGTGTTGCATCGCCAGTTGCACACATTCGCTGATATTATTCCGACTTGCGCTGAGAAGTACGTTATCCGCCATTGATCGTAGCCTTGCTTATTCTATCTGGATTGATTGTTCCTCTAGTTTACAACAATTGCGATTGAGTTTGTGAAATGTAATGTTATAGCCCTGTACAATTCGAGTTAGAAAAGCACGACACTTATAAAAATTTTTTACACTTCGTCTCATGTCGTCGCCATATGTCCTAGCATAGCACACTTTGGTATCTATTACAGTCAATCTTAAGTCCTGTTCGCGCTGAGGGGACTTCACGCCGCACAATCCCCTCGCGTCAGTTAACGCTCAGGCTTCGCCGATCGTGCGTACCATCTGCCGGAGCGAGGACTTGTAATCAACGGCAATGTCAAAGCGCGGACTGCGCCGGATGCGATCAGGGGGCGGCACGCTCGCCGTCTGCGCGATGACGATCGGCTTGCGTTGATCGCGGAAGAATTGCCACGCGGTGGTTACGGTTTCATCGTCTAAGCCAGCCTGCGATAGCACGTAGACCATGTGCTTGCATTCTTTCAGGGCGGGGTGTACGCCACTGCTCCAGTTGGTATCACCGTCGCTATCTTCGTGCAACCAGACGACGATGCCGCTCTTCTGGAGATCATCAGCCAGGCGTTGGGCAATCGCTTCATCGGCGGCGGTATAATTCAGGTAGACGGTATCGCGCTGGAGTTTAGGGCGCGTGCGCTTGTCGCCATCGCCAATTTCGACCGGATCGGGGCGGTTAGCTTCGCTGTGCAGGTCGGTCTTCCCCATGCGAAAGACCGTCCCGCCGCACTGCGGACAACTGCCGCGCGTCGCCGGTTGACCCTTGCGCGTCCACACGGGGCGCGGCGCGTCGATTTCAACGTTCATGCGGCAGGACATACAATAGCCTTCAATCGGCTCATGATCAAAATCGTATTCTTCGGACATCGACAGCCCTTTCTTGGTAGATCGTTTGAACATTTGCGCTTAATAGTAGCACAAAACATCCGTCGGCGGGATTCTGCGCCCTCTGTTGACGCGACAG
>DAOTTV010000036.1:0-11877 GCA_034437755.1 Anaerolineae bacterium
TGCGTTGTGATTTGCTGGACTCAGCCTTCTGTTAGATAATACTAACGGATATTCATTGAACGTATCAGCAGGGAGCATTATGGCTACACCACAGGGGATCGCTGTCCTCGCGCCGATCACATCCGGTCAGGCGGATGCGTGTCAGCGCGTGCTTGAGGCAATCAACAGTGATGCTGATGATAGCGTTACGATCGACTTTAGCGCGCAGAATCGCACGCACTTCGCCCGCTTCGTCATCCTACCCGATCCTAATCGGGGTGAGGATGCCAAACGCCTATTATTCTCTGGCATTTACGATGGCTCGCCCGAAGATTTCTTCCGCGATATGCTCGCCAACACATCTGATCTGGATGCGATCTGGGGGCATTGCGAGGGATGGCGCGGCAAACGCCACTATATCGAATATATGAACAGGCATAACAACCCGACGGGCACGTTTCTCAAGGGCTTTCGCTTCGAGAGCGTGCAGAAGATTCAATCGTATTTGCAACTGCGCCGCGACTTGATCAAAAAGTTCGACGTACCGCTGGCAGATTACGATAAAGTCATCCGGTCACTGCCGACGAAACCGCGCTGGCAAGCGACGATCCAACGTTGGTGGCGCGATGCGCGCGAGTTCTTGTACAAAGTGTGGGTGACGCTGACAATCGTGCCGGAACTGATCGGTTTATTGCGCTTCGGCGCGATACTGTTCGAGGCGCGGCGCTATCTCTACGATCCGATCGAGATCAAGCGCGATTACAGCTATGCGCCACTCGATAAAACGCCGCCCTGCCACCCGCTCGAAGAAGGCGATGAAGTCGTGCCGGAAAAGACCGAGAGCGACCTGCCCCAGTTCCTCAATCGGCATCAGGTACAAAATCAGATGACGATCCTCACCGCGCAAGACCCGGAACTCATCCGGCGACAGGAAGCGATGCTCGCGTATATCGGCACTCTCGCGAAGATTCCGTTTACCAACCGCAACGCGACTATCCCGACGATTCATTTCGGGCGCTGGTTGATGGTCGATGATAGCCAGCGCATGTTATTCCTGAGCAACTATGACGGCAGTTGGGAGAGCTACATCGGCGATTTTGTCGATAAAGCCGCTAACGGACTCGATGCGTTCTGGAGTGGTGGGCTGGGCTGGCGCGATGCCGCAACGCTCGACATCGAACTGTTCAAGGAAGGGATTCGCTGTCATCAGACACGCGCTAGCTACTTCTACAGCGCTTACCCGGATGCAACGGTTGTCAATATCGGGCGTGCGCGCGACCTAGCACGGGCTTACGCGCTCAACGTCGATGACAAGACCGCGCGCGAGTGGCTGAAGTTGTTGTGAACGACCGATACCCATATGAACACTGAAGCGAGGACAGACCAAGATGGCATTACCGCAATTCGATAATACGACCAAAGGTGATATTCAGGGCTTCATTACCAGTGCCTACGGCCATACCTACCGCGCCGCCTATTTGTTCCTCGGTGTGACAGACCCGAAGCGCGCGCGGGCGTGGCTAGGGGCTATCGTCCCACAGGTGCAAACGGCAGTCAGCTGGCGCAACCTGCCCGATGCCCCCAAAGCCTA
This sequence comes from Anaerolineae bacterium, assembly GCA_034437755.1. GTDB lineage: Bacteria > Chloroflexota > Anaerolineae > Aggregatilineales > Phototrophicaceae > JAUZRW01. Next base: position 1,571 of record DAOTTV010000036.1, read on the forward strand.
TCCCGATACCATGCTCAACGTCGCCTTCACCTACGCAGGGTTAGCAGCCATCGGCTTGAGCGATCTCGCCTTGCGCTCGTTTCCGGCGCAATTGCAAGAGGGCATCACCGACCCGACGCGCGCGTTACGACTGGGTGATACTGAGGAGAGCCACCCCGATCACTGGGACATCGGCGGGACGACCACGCCGACCCTGCACATCCTGCTGATCTTGCACGCCGATACGACCCCCGACAGTAGCGACGGCATCCGCGCACTGGTCGAACACCAAAAAACGCTGATCGATGAGCAGGGCGGCATCGAGATTTTGCACGAAGAATACGCCTATCGTCGCGACGATGACAAAGAGTTATTCGGCTTCAAAGATGGCATCGGGCAACCGAAGATCATCGGTATCAACGTGCGCGATCAAGATGGCGCAGAGTATGAAGGCAATCTGGTCAACACCGGCGAGATGATTCTGGGCTATCCGTCACAATACGATCTCTACCCGACCGCGCCCGTCGTGCCAGCAGAGGACGACCCCGACGACATCTTACCCACGCTGACCACGCCGCACGGTACGTATCCTACCTACCGCGATAAAACGCTGAAAGACCTCGGCAAGCACGGCACGTATATCGTCTATCGCAAGATGTATCAGGATGTTGCGACCTTCTGGGAGTGGATTCTGCGCGAAGTCCGGCGGCTCGACGGGCAGGTGACAGCCGCCCGCGTGATCTGGCTCGCGTCAAAGTTCGTCGGGCGCAAGCCCAACGGTGACCCCCTGCTCCCCTCTGCCGATCAACTCAAGACACAGGATGACTTTCTCTTCGCCCGTCGCGATCCGCATGGCATGTCCTGCCCGTTCGGGTCACATATTCGGCGGATGAACCCGCGTGATGTTCTGCACCCGACCGACCCCGACACAACTCTGAAGACGACTGCAAAGCATCGCATTTTGCGTCGGGGTCGTCTGTATGGTGAGCCGCTGTTCGATATTGCCCTGCTGGACGACCTGCGCGACGAGCATCTGGCGACCCTGCGGGCCTTAGAAGATGATGGCGCTGATCGTGGCTTGCATTTCCTCGCGGTGAATGCCAATATCGAGCGTCAGTTCGAGTTCATTCACGATACATGGGCGAATAACCCCAACTTCAACACGCTCTACGAAAACCGCGATCCGATCATTGGCGATAACGACCGCAGTAATCAAGCTAGTAGTCATATGCTGATTCCGCAAGAATCAGCACGCATCCGTACGAAGGCACTGCCGCGCTTCGTGCATGTCAAAGGGGGGGCGTATTGCTTCATGCCGGGGATTACGGCACTGCGCTATCTGGCTCAGTTGCCGGATTAGGCGCGGTTGATGGCGGCGCGTAGTTGCTTAGCAGTCGCGATGAACGGCGCTGTGTAGATCATATCCAGCGTGCGCGGGCGGTCGAGTGGCACTGTAACATCGGTGATGATACGCCCCGGACGCTGACTCAGGACGAGGACACGATCTGCCATCAGCACAGCTTCGTTGATGTCATGGGTGACCATCAAGACCGTCGGGCGATACTCTGACCAGAGCTTGAGTAGATCGAGGCTGATCGTCTCGCGGGTGAGGGCATCCAGCGCACCGAAGGGTTCATCCAACAGGAGAACCTCTGGACGCTGGATTAAAACACGACCGAGAGCGGCTCGTTGTGCCATGCCGCCCGATAATTCGCCGGGGTATGCGCTGGCGAAATCTGCTAAGCCGAGCGCCGGTAAGAGCGCCGCAACCTGTTTGTAGCGGTCTTTCTGTGCCACGCCTACCAGTTCCAGCGGCAAGGCGATGTTATCGCACACGGTGCGCCATGGCATCAAGTTCGCTTCCTGAAACATCAGCACAATTTTCGGGTGTGGATCGGTGATCGGCACACCATCAGCGAGTACTTGCCCCGCCGATGGCTTCTGCAAACCAGCGATCACGCGCACGAGTGTACTCTTGCCCGAGCCGCTAGGTCCCAAGATCGCGACGAAAGACCCCGCCGCAACTCCCGTCGCGACCGACTCAAGCGCGGGAATGACCTTGCCCTCGGACGTGTTGAAGGTCACTGCCAGCCCTTTCACGGTCAAATGCATGATTAGTCGTCGGTTTCTGGCACAAACACGTTGGTATACAGCGCGTCGAGATCGAGGGTCGTTTCAAGCAGGTCGAGCGATTGCAGGGTCGCTTGCATGTTCGTCCACGAGTCTAAATCGCTGAAGCCGAGACGCTCGGCATCCCACAGTTCGATTGATGCGAGCAACACTTCAAACTGTATCAGGGTATCAGCGTCGATCGATTCAGCCAGCAAGTCATACTGCACGCGGCGACTCTCGGCAATTTCTGAGCGAGTCGGTTCTGTCAGCAAGAATTCATCTTGTTGATCGGCGAGGCTCTCAAGCTCAGCGCGTAGGGTATCGTCCAGCGGCAAGCCCTCAACGAAATCCGCACTGACCAGATAGGCGCGGGCCGGGTTATTGATCGTCATTTGTAGACCAGCATCGAAGCCAGTGACTAAGGCGCGCACGCGCTCCGGTTCGTTTTCTAGCGTGGTCTGGTTGGTGATGATGCCGTTCGAGACCAGATCAACCAGATCGCCGACGGATAAGACGTTCACGTCTTCAACCGCGCCACAATCACCCGCCTGCGCCCGATTGCGAATTTGCAGGGGTTCATTGTTGACGTAGATCACCGACGCATCGACGCGCCCCACACAAAATACATCCGGCGCGGCAAAGCCAATCTCTTCCAGTTGCACGTCGCTCTCGGTCAAATCAGCCGCTTCGATCAATGTCGTGAAGCCGCTGTAACTCGCACCGAAGCGCCCGGGAATGCCGACCGTCAAGCCTGCGAGATCAGCCGCGCTCTCGATATCGCGTTTATCGCTGTAGACCACGCCGATCGGATATTGCTGGAACCACTCGTACACGTATGTAATCGGGCGATCGCTCGCGGCGGCGAGGATCACTTGCTCGCCACTGACGACACCGAACTGATTGCGATCCGCCGCGACCAGATCGATCACATCCGGTTCATTTAAATATTCGAGCGACACATTCAGCCCCGCATCAGCGAAGTAACCGCCACCAATCGCCATATACATCGGCGCGAACTGAATGTTAGGGATAAAGGTCATTAGCAGGGTCTCATCGTCGAGGTCTTGCGCGGATGGGACAGATACCAATAAAGCGGTTAATACTATGAGCAGTGTTATTTTTTTAACGATACGCATCAATGAGTCATCTTTCTCGTGTGTTCATTCATCATACAAGGATTAACAGATACTACGTCCAGCCCGTCTATGACATCAGCGATTGGTACGCCGTTGCCATGCGAGCAACCACCATTCCAACAGAGAAATCAAAGAGTATAGCGCGAGTGCCAGCGCGGTCATTGCGAACACCGCGACAAACATCAGAGGCGTATCGAACTGATTGCGCGCACGCATCGCCAAGAAGCCCAGACCTTCCTGCGCGCCCAAAAATTCCCCGACGACCGCGCCAATGACCGCGAGTGTCGCGCTGGTCTTCAGCCCGGTCAACAAGATCGGAAGCGCGGCGGGAATCTCTAGCTTGATGAGCGTTTGCAGAGGGGTAGCTTTTAGCGAGCGCATGAGATCGCGCAGATTCTGCGGCACATTGCGAATACCGACAATGGTATTCATCAGCGTGGGGAAAAAGACGATCACCGCACAGATCACGACTTTGCTGGTCATGCCACTGCCGAACCAGATAATCAACAAGGGCGCATAGGCTATCGTCGGTGTCGCCTGAAACGCAACGATCACCGGCGATAAGAATTCGCCCAGCAGGCGAATCTTAGCGATGAGATAGCCCAGCACGATCGCACTACTCAAGCCAATCGCCAAGCCGAGCAACATCTCGGATAAAGTGACGCTAACATGCCTGAGAAATGTGCCCGCCTGCCACTCCGTGACAAAGCTCTGCCACACGTCAATCGGCGCGGGGACGAGAAAGCGCGGGTAGACTTCAGCCCGCACGAGCCATTCCCAGCCGAGTAACAGCAGGAGTAAAGTCACGAGTGGTGCCAGACGACGCAGGAGGCGCACATGCGACCGCCACGACCACAGGCGCTGACGCTGGTCTTGCGTTTGTTGATGTTGGACATCGGTCAAAGTCGTTTGAGCCATCACAAAAGCCTCGATGTTATAGTGGATTGAAATGATCGAGGCAGGGGAATATATGCACAGCACGACCCGAACAAACATCGGTCGGTGGCGTGTGTGCGATATACAAGTACAAGCCAACACGACACAGCTAGTAGTCGTGCAGTTTCACCTTCTCTCATCCGGACTATCACCGTCGGCTCTGGAATCGCACCAGAATCCACCGCATGGCTTTAATGCCATCAAACGCTTGATCGGGATGACCGACCAGCGAAACGGGTCGCGGGCTTGTGCGTACATTATGTCGCATATCACCGCCGGTAGGGAATTGCACCCTGCCCCGAAGGTTGTATTTCTCTGTTATCCAAATTATATACAGGTTGACCCGGTGAATGCAATAGATAAGTGATATTGCTCACATTATTCTGATGATGCTTGTTCGTTTTCGCGCAGGCTTTCGTCTACATCATCAATCGCGTCGGCGGTTTCGTCGTCTTCGTCATATAGCTCGATCTCGTAGTCTTCATCTGCTTCTTGACGCAGATTAACAGGAGTCGGGTAATCGTGCTGGGCGCGATCCATGAATACGTCATCATCGACCTCGACATTCGCGCTGAGCAAGGTAAACAAGAAGCGACCGCCACCGCCTTGCGCGTTGCCCTCTGCCCAGATGCGACCGCCATGTGCCTCGACGATGTGCTTACAAATCGCCAAACCCAAACCACTGCCCTCGCCCTGTGAGCGCGATGTATCGACCTGATAAAAACGCTCGAAGATGCGCTCGCGCTGGTCATCCGGCACGCCGGGACCGTTATCGAACACGCTAATCACCACGTCTTCACCTTGACGGGCGGCACTGATGCTGATGTTATCGTCTTCGGGCGACCATTTGATAGCGTTGCTGAGCAGGTTAATCACCACGCGCCGGATATGATCGCGGTCACAATATACGCGCATCTTCTGCGGGATGTGCTTGACGACGGTGACATTACGCCGATCGAGCTTTTCGCGCAGGCGTTCAATCGCTTCGTTGACAATATCTGACAATGGTTCTTCGATCAACTTCATGATCGCTTGTCCGGATTCGATCATCGAGAGATCGAGCAGTTCTTGCACTGTCCATTGTAGGCTCTCGGCTTCGCTGGCGATCGCCTTCAGCGATTGGATGCTGGCTTTGCGCTTGGGGCGGCTTCGCTCGTGGAATAAGCCGTCGATAATCAGGCGGATGTTGGCAATCGGCGTGCTCAACTCGTGTGAGATATTGGCGACCATATCGCGCCGCGCCCGATTCAAGCGTACCAATTGCGTAATATCCTGCACAGCAACGCCGATGAACGTATGATTGCCGTTGTATTGCATCAGTTGGGTACGCGCGCGGAAGTACTGCCGCCCGAGCTTGAACTGCTCTTCGAGGCTTTCTTCTTCATTGAGCGCACGCGAGACAATATCCTGTAAATCAGCGACGCTCATCACGTCGGTAAAAGGCTCGCCGATCGGGTTTCGATCACCGAAGAAGTGATCAGCACTATTGTTGAGCGCGATGATGATCCCGCTCTCGTCCAGCACGAAAACCATATCGTATGCCACAGTCGAGATGGTCGAGAAGAGCGCTTTACTCTCGCGCGAGTCTTTCTCGCTGGATTCAATCTGTCCGCGCAGGTTGGTGATGACGCTCTCCTGCTGTTGAATCCGATTTTCTAAAGCTGATTGGTGTGTGTCGGAGTTCGATAGTTGTTCGCGCAGTTTGAGAATGATACTATCGGACTTGCCGACTTCTTGTTGCAAGTCGGCAATTGTCATATCACGGGTGGCGAGATCATCGCGCAAGGTTTCGATCATGCGCTCCTGCTCGATGACGGATGCGCGCACTTGCTTGACAATAGTCTGCTGACGATAAATCGCCACGCTGACCACAACGAGTAACCCGATGGTGAGACTGATGAGAATAATTGTCATCGCTTAGTCACTTACCCTTCAAAGCGATAACCGACTCCGCGCACGGTGATAATTCGACGTGGATTGGAGGGGTCATCTTCTATTTTTTCACGTAGCCAGCGAATATGTACATCGACGGTACGTTTATCGACGAAGTAATCGTAGCCCCACACCTTCGTCAGGATCAGATCACGCGACAGCACCGCGTTCTTGTTACGCATCAGTTCCGCCAGCAAATCAAATTCTTTGTTGCTCAGCTTGATCTCATCCTCACCTTTGAAGACGCGCCGCCCCGTCAAATTCAATACCAGATCATCAGAAGTCAGCTCGTCAGCGACTTGCACCTGTTCGCCCGTCACGCGGCGACGTAAGACCGCCCGCACCCGTGCCAAAAATTCTCCCAGTCCGAAGGGTTTGACGACGTAATCATCCGCCCCACTTTCCAGCCCGACAATCTTATCGACTTCGGTGCCGCGTGCCGTCAGCATGATAATCGGTGTCGCTTTGATCGACGATTCGTTGCGAATCATGCGACATAAGCTCAAGCCATCCAAGCCCGGTAGCATAATATCGAGGATGACTAAATCCGGCTTCTCGCCCCGTACTTTGTCCCAGCCTGTTTCGCCGTCCATCGCCGTCGAGACACCATAACCTTCGGCGCTCAATTTCTCGGCGAGGTTGTTAATCAGCGTGTGTTCATCTTCAATGATGAGGATATTTTCTTTGCTCATATTATGTCCTGTATCGCCCTAAAACGCGGTTAAAATTATCAGAACTATACTAAAATTTGATTAAGCCTTGAAAGCGTTTGTCTTAATGCTCGGCTTCATTAACGTTCCACATGGGTTTGAATAATTTTGTCAACGCGCTGTACGCTCACAATCGCATCATTCATTGTAGGCGCGCACGCCGTCGATGCTGGTAGCGGCACGGATACCATTGCGAATCGCCTGCGCCATCACATCAGCGGCAAACGCGCCGATTATCGTCGGGTTCGACTCGATTTCGCCCGATGCCAGCGTGAAGATCGTATCACCATCGAACATGGTATGCGCCGGCGAGATTGCGCGGGCGATGCCATCGTGTGCCATCTGCGCGACCTTCGTCGCTTCGGCTTTGTCGAGTTGGGCATTGGTCGCAATTGTGCCAATCACGGTATTCTCGCGGCTACTGCGCCCCATGTCGTTGCTATGGGCGACAGCGCGAAGCAGGTTCATCATGCCGAGGAACGCGCCATCGTCGCCGCGTACGCCTGCCAAAATCGCGCCCTGTTCGTCAAGCACATCACCGACCGCATTCACAGCGACTAGCGCCGAGACCAGCAAGCCTTCCCCGAGATCGACCGTTGCCGAGCCGATACCGCCCTTCGTCGCGAAGGCCTTACCGCGAAAGCCGCCACAAATCGCGCCCGTTCCCGCGCCGACAGTTCCCTGTGCAACGGGGTCGGTGCTGGCAATCTGCGCCGCCTGATAGCCCATCTGCGGGGTCGGGCGCACCGTTTGATCGCCCACTGCGAGATCGAAGAGAATGGCAGCCGGAACAATCGGCACGATCATCCCGCGCCCCGAGACGTAGCCCTGCCCTGTCTCCTCTAAGTATTCGACCACGCCCTGCGCGCTCGCCAGCCCATAAGCACTGCCGCCCGATAGCACAATCGCGTTTACTTCGTGGACGTGATTATAGGGGCGCAGCAAGTCTGTCTCGCGGGTGCCGGGGGCGCCGCCGCGCACATCGACCGCGCCGACAGTTCCCGGCGGGCAGATGATGACCGTACATCCGGTCACGCCGTCTAAGTCTGTCATTTGCCCAACGCGAAATTGCGGTACATCTGTCAGTGTGTTGTTCAACATGCGTGATCCTGTTCTGATGAAGTCGGTAATCTCATTCATATGATAGCACAAGCGGCACAGTTATTTATCGGCGCGTGTGCTTGACATGCAAACAGCACAGAACGTATGCTCTGTGCTGCTGTTGATGCTATTCACATAGGAGGAGGGATGATGCGTTTTACTGCCCCACACCCTGCTCGCGCAGATAGTCGATCGCCGCTTCTAGGATGGGATCGCCATCGCTGAAGAGTGTCTCTTCATTGACGGGGACGACTACATCCGGCGCGACACCCTGTCCTTCGATATGGATGTCGCCATCCGCATCGACAGCGCGACCGATGGTCAACTGGACGCTGATATCATCCGGCATGAAGACTTGCTCCACACTCCCGCCAAGACCACCAGTCGGATATTGCCCGACGACGGTTGCGCGGTCTTCCAGCGTCATGTTGTAGCTGAAGAACTCGCACGCGCTGGAGCAATTCGGGCCGACCAGCACGACGACTTCGCCATCATAGCGCAGTTCTTCCGGTGGCAGGTAGAAAATGTCTTCTGTTTCGGGATCGAAGTAGAACTGATCGAGGTCTTCATCGTAGAAACCCGTGTTACCCAGCGTCAGCGGTTCATCGAAGAAGTACGCCGCCATCTGATCGGCGAGGAAACCGCTACCACCGCCATTATTACGCATGTCGATGATGATCGCCGGTGCGCCGTTTTCGTTGGCATTGCTGATCATACGCTCCCACAGTTGGATCGTGAGGCGGCTATCATCGAGGAAGCCCGTGATAGTCGCGTAGAGATAGTCATTCTCTAGCGGGCGATACTCGACTGGCAGTTCATAGCCGCTGGTATCACGATTGAAAGACGAGAAGCTCCAGCTCTCGCGCTCGGCATAAGTCGTGAGCGTGACGGTTTCTTCGTCGCCATCTTCGTTGACGAAGGTCACATCAACATCTGTGCCCAGTTCAAAGCGCACGGCATAGCGCAGGCGTTGTAGGCGGGCGACGTGATCGGTGCTGAACGGCTCTGACCAGGCGCGGGTATTGCTGACGACTTCATCAATCGGCGTGCCGTTGATGGCGACGATCGCTGTACCGAGACCAATGCCCACGTTATCCGCGGGGCTATCTTCGACCACGTAGTTAACAAGCACCTCGCCGTCGCTGGTCTCGCGGATTGCGATGCCAATACTGCCGTCTGTCTCTTCTAAGAAGCGATCGAATAAGCCCTGTGTCAAGCTCATGCCGATATGCCCATCGGGAATCGACCACACGAAATCTTGCAGAACGAATGCAAATTCATCGGGGTTGGCGCTGTTTTCGGCTTCTTCAACACGCGGCATGAACTCCGCGAGTTTTTCGTCCCAGTCGATGCCATAATATTCCGTGAAGGCATAATCCTGACGGAACTTGTTGATGAGCGACGCAAAGGCTTCGGTATAGCTCTGATTCGAGTAATCTTCGGCTTCTGCACCTTCGCCCTCAATCAGGTCGATCACTGGTTCTGCCGTGCGATCAAACGTGAAGGGATCGGTGTCCATATCAACAATCGTATACCCCTGTGGCACGGTCACGATTGGGTCATCTTCGGTGAAGAGCATACCATCATCGCCAAAGCCTGACGGGAAGCCCTGCCCGGGTTCTGGCGCATAGATGATGACCTGACCACCCGTGTACTCGCCGCGCGTCTCTGCCGCCGGACTGGTGCGGGTCGAGGCGTAGGCTGTCGACCAACCGCCGCCGTATTGATCGCGTTCTTCGAGGAAAATATCACCGAAGGTGTTCGACCAGTACGCGACCGCGAAGATCATCACGCCGGTATCCGCTTGCCCGTCGTTATCGACATCATTCAACGGGGCTTCGGGTTCAATCGGCAGGGACAGCGTATAGTTGAAGGGCGATTCCGTAAATTCGCTCGTGATTTGCCCCAGCGTCTGCGATGAGACCGGGAACAGGTAATCGCGCTCACGATCGACAAAGCCTGTCTGATCTTCCAGAATGATAATCGGACTCGAGACCCCGACGGCGAAGAACGGGTTGGTATAGGTCACCTCGCCACGAATAATTTCGGGACCGCCTTCGTCATTCTGGATGACAGCATTCGGGATCGGGTTTTCTTCTTCGCCCAATGCACCGGCAATCATCCCACTCATGACGAGCGATAAGACAAGCCCAAGCGTCAACAATAAGTTACGTCTTTGCATGCGTTACTCCTACAATTCACAAAAGTGTTAGGATTATTGTACCGATTTTCGGTGGTCTGTGCATTTATATATCATACTTTTATTAAAGAGGGATCAGGATTACAACATAGTCCGCGCCATATCGCAGAGATGCCGCTCGCATCCTTTGTTACCATAGACCCAAAGCAAGCGGTAGGCGATAGGTATTTATCAGCGGTGTCTACGCGCGGCGACTCGCCT
>DAOTTV010000037.1:0-18563 GCA_034437755.1 Anaerolineae bacterium
AATTTCCGGAAACACTACGTTGATGAACTCTTCGCACAGTTCATCGGTACTCTGTCCCATCACGGCGATTGGTGCCAGCACCAACACGCCAAACAGAACCGTTATGTATCGAACTAATCTTTTCATTGAAAATCCCAAACTCTACTGAATTGGATAAATGTTGATAATTCCTGTATCCTATTATAGATATATTGTGTTTTATTGCCACAACTTAAGTGTTCTATCTCATTGACATAGTGTTGCATATACAGGCTAATGATATACAGAACTCTGCCAGCATACGACAGAGCATTCAATTTCGGACAACGCAGGCGTTGTCCCTACGGACTATCATGGGTTTTTGTAGGGACGATGCCGGCATCGTCCGCCGCTGATTTGTGGAAAGGTGAATAGATACGGGACTTACTGCGCGCAATTCGGATGGAAGGCGCAGGCGGGTTCGGTCTCGCACAGTTCTTCAGTACCGCATGTGGGGTCGCCACCACTCCAACCACCGCCAGCGATCGAGCCAGCGCGAATATGTGTCTTGATGCTGAAGCCTTGCTTTTTGTCGGTTTTCTGTTTTTTCACCAGGTTATCCTTAGATGATATGCGCGTGTACGATGTCATTACGAGTATAACGTATCCATTCAGCAATATCTGAAAAAATGTCGTATATAACAAAAGTCTAAGGTCAGCGTGGGCTAGCATGGCAAATTGACGCATCTGGTTTAGAATGAGAAGGCGACAACAACCGTATCAATCAAAGGACAGGCATCATTAACGCTCAACAAAAACGCATCAGCGAAGGCATACTCTTCACCGATCAATATCAACTGACGATGACACAACTCTACTTCCGTGAGGGCATCCACGAGACAACCGCCCTCTTCGATCACATCTTCCGGCATTACCCGCACTATGGCGATCATCAAGCGGGATACGCCGTCAGCGCGGGGTTACAATGGGTGCTGGATTGGATCGAGACAGCGCGGTTTGGCGATGAAGAATTAGACCACCTGCGTGCCATGAAAGGCACTAACGGCAAGCGAACCTTCGATGACGACTTTTTGCAGTGGTTGCGCGCGAGTGCCAACTTCGAGGATTTGTCGATCCATGCGATCCCAGAGGGGCGCGTCGTCCATGCTAACGTCCCCATGACCAGTGTACGCGGGCCGTTGGGGCAAGCCCAACTGCTGGAGACACGCCTGCTGAATATCATCAATTATCAGACGCTCGTTGCAACTAAAGCCGCTCGCATTCATCAAGCGGGGCGCGGCGGTTTACTGCTGGAGTTCGGGGCGCGGCGGGCACACGATACCAGCGCGCTAGCAGGCGCACGCGCGGCATTGATCGGCGGCGCAGATTTCACATCGAATGTCGGGATTTCACACGCGCTGGGTTATCCGCCGAAGGGCACACACGCACACAGCATGATACAGGTTTTCATGGCGCTAGGCGGCACCGAACTCGACGCATTCCGCGCTTATGCCAATCAATATCCCGATGAATGCTTGCTCCTCGTCGATACCATCGACACGCTCGAAAGCGGTATCCCGAACGCGATCACGGTCTTTGAGGAACTCAAGCGCAAGGGGCATCGTCCGGTGGGTATTCGTCTCGATTCGGGCGATCTGGCGCATTTGAGCGTAAAAGCCGCGAAGATGCTGAACGATGCCGGCTTCCCGGAGACGAGTATCACGCTATCGAACAATCTCGATGAGATGGTGCTGTTACAAATCATCACGCAGATACAGGAAGAAGCCCCGCATTATGGCGTGGATGCTGATGATGTCATCAAGCGTCTGGTCTACGGGGTGGGCACGCGCCTCATCACATCATCCGGCGATTCCTCACTGGACGGAGTGTATAAGCTAGTCGCTGTGCATAAAGATGGCGATTGGGCACCGGCGATGAAAATATCAGAAACGCCGGAGAAAGTCCTCAACCCCGGCAACAAACGCGCTTGGCGCATCTACGATGACCGCGAACGCGCTGTCGCTGATTTGCTGAGCTTGAACGATGAAGACCCGCTCGCAAATGGCGAACTCGTCCTGCGCCACCCCGCACGCGAGAGTGTGCAACGCAGTATCCCGCGTGATCGCATCTCGGAGATCGAACCCCTGCACGTCGATATTGTGCGCGATGGCGAACGAGTCTACGAGTCGCCGGATATTGACACCATGCGCGCAGTACGCCAAGCCGATATTGACCGTCTCGATCCCGGCGTGCGACGCATCATCAACCCGCATATCTATCACGTCTCATTGACAGAACAGCTGTGGACGCTCAAGCAGGAGATCATGCGCTCGATGCGAAGTTGAACTGTACAGCATAGGTGTCACTCGGTCGCCATCTGCGTGCAAGGTAACCCGCCCTGGGCGATGATCTCGCGCACACAATCGCCCATCAACGCGCCAGCTTTGGCGTGGGCATCGTTGTTCCAGTGTTCGTCGGCGGTGTTGGGGCGCGTATAATCGGCATCTTCTAACAACGGCAAGGGATCGACGTAGGCAATATCCAGCGTTTGCAAGATGGCGAGCAAGTTCAAATACAAGCGTCCGGCGTTGGTCGCGTCAGCGCGCTCAGGAATGACGAGAACGAGCAAGGGCGCACCTTGATCGCGCACAGCCTGTTCTAAGGTCACTAGTAAATCCTGCGTGATGTCGTAGGTCTCGCGCAACAATTGTAGCCGCTGATACGCGCCGACCGCCAGCGTCCCCAGACGGGTGCGCGTCAACTGATGCAGGATGGCAGGCACGTCAGTCGCGCTCGATACGTTGTAGCCCTTAGCGCGATAATACAGGATGTCGTCGCTCTCACGCAGGATGTCATTACCGACGCGCGTATATTGCTGGACGAGCGCGGTCTCTTCGCCGTCGATGCGATAAGTCATGAAGCGATCAATCGGGTACAGATTATCGTGAAAATCGTTACCGGTATGAAAGCCGAGAATGACCAAATCCGGCTGTAGACGCGGCATGTAATACGCCGCGGCGACCTGTGCATTGCGCGTCCCCGTGCCCGGCATAGCGACATTCCAGACCAGCACTTCACCATCGACCGGTTGCAGGGCTTCTTCCATCACCCGCACCCACCCACGACCGTAATCCGCCGCCGCGCCAAACGTGAAAGAATCACCCAGCACGAGAATCCGATAATCGGCAGATTGTGCGCGCTCGCTCGTGAATTCATGCTGACTGTTAAAGCCATCGGCGTTCAGGTGGCAAGTACGGCTATCGCGGCGATCAGCTTGATCGCAGGTCTCGCGCTCTGGTTGTGGGTTGTAATGACATCCGCGCTCATCGCACTGAACCCAATCCAGGCGCACGATTTCGCCCGGTGTGAGCGATGGCGGCACCGCGTCGTAGTCCGTCGTGTAGCCCAGCGCAATCAGCAGACCTTCCAGTAGGATCACCATACCCAGCATCGTGCCGACGACAATCAGCACGCGCCCCAACACCGAGACGCGCAACTGCGGAAAGATCATGAGTGCGATGCCAACTAAAATCAAGCTAATTTGCAAAGGCCCCAAGCCCGGCGATAAGCCCGGCAGGATGAAATCAATCGCGAGGCTGAAAGCGACGACGATAGCGCCGCCGACCGTCAAACCCCAGCGCAATAGCGAAACCCAGTTAGATGGCATGATAGCTCTTTCTCTACGACCTGATAGTCACCGGTAGAACAGGATAGCACATCGCTGACGACAGCAACAGAGAGGAGATACGAGCGATGGACTTATCGATCGTTGGCGGGGATGGTAACTGTTTTGGGTAGCGTTACGATGAAGGAACTGCCCACCCCCAGCGTCGATTCAACCGCGATGGTACCGCCGTGCTGTTCGACAATCGCTTTCACGATTGACAACCCTAGCCCGGTGCCCTCCTGCGCTTTGTGTTCGGCAGTGTTCACGCGCTCGAAAGGTGTGAAGAGCATCGGGAGCATCTCTTCGGGGATGCCCAAGCCTGTATCTTGCACGACGATCGTCACATAATCGCCTGCATCGCGCACATCAACGCGCACATGCCCGTTTTCCGGCGTGTATTTGATCGCGTTCGAGACGAGATTATCCAGCACGCGGGTGATTTTGTCAGCATCAAGGCTGACCCATAGCGGCGCATCAGCCGTGATCGCAAACGAGATATTCTTATCGTCAGCCCGCACGCGCACATCGCGCAGGTTATCCTGCACAATCTGTGCGAGATCATGCACGTCGATCGTCAACTCTTGTTGCTTTTCAGCTTCGAGTAAATCGAGCATATCGAAGACCAGCGTCTGCATCTTGTCGATCCCGCGCCGAATCGCCTCGATGAATTCCATCGATTCGGGGTCGTTGGCAACGGGCGGGTTCGTCGCTAGCATATCGACATAGCCGCCGATGATGAACAAGGGATTTTTGAGGTCGTGCGTCGCTGAGCCGATGAACCGCTGGCGCATCTGATCGATGAGGCGAAACTGATGGCGATCACGCTCGTGCATGAGTTCGATCTGCTTCTTCGCTCGATAAATTTGCAGTTGGCTATTCACACGGGCGATGACTTCTTTGGCTTTGAAGGGCTTAGTGATGTAATCGACCCCACCCACGTCGAAGCCTTTAACGACGTTGCGTAAGTCATCCATCGCGCTGATGAAAATCACCGGCACATCGGCGACGCGCTCATCTTGTTTCAATTGTTCGCACACTTCGTAACCGGTCATCTCCGGCATGTTTATATCGAGCAAGATCAACTCAGGATCAACAACATGGACACGTTGCAGAGCTTCTACCCCATTAACAGCGGTATGCACATCATAGCCGCGCCGCTCAAGCACACTGGCGATCAGATCGAGATTAATATCGTTGTCGTCTACAATGAAGACACGTCCACCCGTATCATCGCCTGCCATGTCACACACCTACTATATCTTGTGTCTCAGTTGTCTGTATTGTAACGCACAAAGGTAATGTGCGGGTGTTCCACCATCTCAATTGATTGCAGTTTTGCGCGTTGAAGGCGCTAGCCCCGATGTTGATCTTCTAGCTGTTTGATCTGGCGTTCAGTATTGGCGAGTAGTTTCTTAGTCATCGCCACGCCCGATGACCCTTTCGCTTCCATCTCGGCAATGCGCGCACGGAGCTTATCGGCAGCACTATGAAGCTGGCGCAACTTGGTCGCGACTTTCGGCGGTAAGGAGTCGCTGACCGGCGTAGCGGCTTGTGGCGCGCTGGCAGGTTCGGCTTGCTTGGGTGGTGCGGGGGTTGTTGTCTGCGCTTTTTTGTCTTGCGTTTCTTTCGTCTCTTTTTTAGCGGATTTCGTCGTTTTATCAGCGGGCTGATCGGTGCTAGTAGCCGCCTTCGCGGACGCTTTATCGGGCTTGGCGGGTTTATCAGCGTCATCACCCTGCGCCTGCTCTTCTTTTTGCGCCTGAGTGTCCATGCGTCGGGTCGTGACGTGATTGGCGAAGACAGCGAAGGTCTCAGTCTCATCATCCCAGATGCACGTTCCTTCAGCAATTAACTTATCACTGTTGTATTTCTCCAGCGACTCTTTGACTTTTTCCCAGTGGCGCAAGCTCATGTAGATGACGTATGTCATCGGCGTATCCGGCGGGAAGGGAACGCCGCGCGGCATCGGGATACGCCGATGAATGTGCTGAATCGTCGTGACGACCGAGTTATCCATAATTTCGATTTTACCCGGACGACCCTGCACCATTGTCTTGACGTATTGCATATCGCCGTGTTCGTCGGCATCCAGCAATTTATCGATGTATTCGTGGCGTTCGTGCCATTCGATCACTTTGCCACGTTTGGCTTGCCCGAAGTTGGGGAAGATCAACAAGCGACGATCAATCGGCACATCCAGCTTTGCGACGTAGAAAAACACACCGCCTAGCGTCCGCCGCCGCGATCCATCATCGACCATCATGCCGCCATCAGCTTCGACTTTCTTCGCCTCTTCGATCTTCGCGCGGACGAACTCCTCGCCCATATGCTCGAGCAAGAGTTCAATCTGACGCTTGGGTTGCGGCTTAGTCTCATTGAGTTCTTCAGCTAGTTCTTCAGCTAATGATTTAATCTCTTCGCGTTCCATAAAATGCCCTGACTCATGTGCTTGTGCTATCCATTGTATAACATCGCTCTGGGATGGGTATTATTATTTGTGTTGACGATACGCCTGCATCATGTGCTGACGAGTGCCTGTAAGACGAGCGCAATTGCCCAACCGATGACCATCAATAACCCTATACGACCGTGTAGCTTTGCGGTTGCACCTTGTGCAGCGTGTAAGATCGGGACATCGGTCTCGGTATCGAAGATACGCGCCAACTTCACCGCGAGCGGGATTGTCGCCAGCGTCAATAGCGTTGGGAATGGCATCCATCCGATGAGCACTAATATCACCTGCGACACGTAGCACGCCGCCAGCAAGACTTTGTATTCTACACGGGCGATCTCAATCCCGAATTGTACCGCTAAGGTGCGCTTGTTCGCAACTCGATCGGCTTTAATATCGCGGATATTGTTGGCATGGAGAATCGCCGCCGTCGTGAACATGATCGGGAAGGCGAGTAAAGAGAGTTGTAAGCCTTTGTACGCGCTGATGCTCGGTTGCATGACGTAGTACGCACCGAGGACGATCATCGGCCCCATGAAGATACCCGCCGCCACTTCGCCCAGCCCATTATACGCCAGCGGGAAAGGCCCGGCGGTATAGGTGATGGCAATCAACACGCCGCCGACCCCGATCGCCAGCAACCACAAGCCACTTTGCGCCAGCAGGAATAGCCCGATGGCACTGCCGAGTATCGTGCTGATGATCGCCCCATTACGGATTTCATCCGCTGTGAGGAGCTTGTTCTTAAGCGTCATACTCTGCCCGGCTTCTTTCAGATCATCCGAGCCGCGTACATAATCCATGTACTCATTGACGAGATTCGCCGTTGTCTGCAAGAGCATCACCCCGATCAGCGACAGCGCGAATTTCCACCAGACGAACACGCCATCCTCGATGGCGATCATCGCGGCGATGCCCAGCGGCACAAAGGACGCGACGAACACCCGCGGGCGGGTGGCGGCATACCATGCCGATAATCTCGATGATTGTGTCGTACTTGCCATGTTTTTACTCGATAATGCTTGCTGTAATTTGTGTATTATATTATAGAGTCCCAAGGCTAAAATAGCCCAAGTTTTCGGGCGGTGAGCTTGTATTCTATGCAAGTTCTCAGATATTCTGACCCGATTTGAGCGCACTGAACTTAAACAGCAGATAAACGCGCTTTAATGTCACCTGTATTTGTGCGAGGCTTATCGCTATCATAGGCGCGTTACTCACTGGTCACTGGAATGAAGAGGATAATCCGCATGGAACTTTCACAACTCAACCCATGGGTTGAGCAAGAAAAGCAACACATTGAAACCGTCTTGCGCCAACTGGTCGATCATAACACCTTCACCACGAACACCGATGGCGTCGATAAAGGCATGGCGATGGTCAAAGGATTAGCCGAGCAATACAACCTGCGTACAGAGATGATTAACGAGCGTCATCTGCTGGTGAAAGCTGGTACGGGACAAGCCAAGCCGCGCGTGTTGCTCGTCAGCCACATGGATACCGTCCACCCGCCTGAAAGCGACTTCAAAGCCTATCACCCGCTGGCGGATGGCTTCGTCGAGGGGCCGGGCGTGGGCGACATCAAAGGCGGTCTGGTGATCGGGTTCTGGGCGATGCTCGCGCTCCAGCAATTACACGAGGACATCGACGTACAGATGATTATCAGCGCCAACGAAGAAATCGGCTCGCCCACCATCCGCGATTGGTACATGAACGGGCATATCGACGCGGATTATGCCATCGGGCTAGAGCCGGGCTTCCCGCAGGGCGATCTCACGCCGACAGTGCCGCTGGGTGTGGTCTATCAACGGCGCGGATACGGCGCAATTCACTTCACCATTCACGGGCGCAAATCACACTCTGGCACGCCGCATCTCGGTCTTAACGCGCTGGAAGCCGCCGCGCAACGCATCACGCGCCTGCATCAGTTAAGCCAGCCCGATCAAGGTTACACAGTGACAGTCGGCATGTTAGAGGGTGGGACAGCCCCCAACACCGTCCCCGGCATAGCGACCGGCACAGTTAGCTGGCGTTTCGAGCGTCTGGAAGATGGGGAACGCCTGCGTGATGAGATCAGCGCGATTTTGGAGGCGCAGTACGTCCATAACGCAGAGTTCGACCAGTGGGACAGCGCCGACTACGATCTACGGACGTTCATCCCGCCGATGGAACGCAGTGAGCGCAACCAGAAGCTGGTTGACATCGTGCTGGAAGAAGCCGAACGCTTGCAACAGAACGTCGTACCGATTGCGCGTGGTGGCGGCAGTGATGCCAACTTCGTCAGCAAATCCGGCACGCCGGCTATCTGTGGCATGGGCGCACCGGCACAGGACATCCACACCGATCAGGAGAAAATCTACCTACCCGGCTTGTTCGATCGCGTTCAGCTACTGACATCGACGCTGTATCGCCTGTACACCGCGTGACGTGCTCGCGCTCAGTTGACGAAAAAGCCATAGGTGAAGCGGAACAATTGCATCACATCCTTGGGCACAGCATCTTGAATATCGAGCTTACGCCCGAGGTTGTGATTCTGCTCGATGACCTTCACATCACTATCCGCGTGAATTTTGATAATCAAATCTTGCAAGCGTTGCCAGTTGCGCCCCATCTGGCGCAGTTCGTCGCGATGGTTGCCGACTAAGGCTTTGGTCTGGCTTCCCATTTCGTCGGCAATCATGGCGAATGTCCACTGGTCGCGGCTATTGGGACGGGCAGTCACCGCCTGATGAATCAACACTGAGGCAATATTGACATGCGCGATTAGGTCGTCAATGTCTTTGATGCCGAAGGGCAAGGTCGCGTCATTATCTTGCAGGTGCATGGGATGGATGCGACGACTGAGCAAGTAGCCGCCCGCCGCCCGATACACATCGAGGATGCTCTTGGGGTCTTGTTCGCCCCGCGCCAGACGCTCGAAGAAACGCTCACCAGCCGAACTACGGCGGCTATGACGATCGCCCAGGATGACGATGTCGTGTGCCATCTGGCGCATGTTCTTCGCCATCGCGCGATGTGTGCCGATGTCGGTATAGTTGCGAATATCTTCGATGATCTCGCGCACGATGTTGAACTCTGGCACGCGCTTATCATAGCTCTCGACCAGACTTTGCAACATATCAATGGTGATCTGCAAATCGGCGGCGTAGGTTAGCAAGTCCGTACGCCCGAGCAAATTGCTGAACTCATACGATAGCTGGAGCTTGTCGCCGGTCTCTTTGCCCAATCGCTCGGTAAAGACTTTAATCATATGTTGCGCGGCTTTTTCATCGGCTTCGCGCACGAACTGCCGCACGACTTCCAACGAGAATGACCGCCCCCTGGGATGACTGTGCAGGAGCTTATACGCCTGATTGGTGGCATTCAGCCCTTCGCGCGGGTGTTTATAGGCATTGCAACTGCCCGACAGACGCGCCGCAAGGCGAATAGCGGTCTCGTCGCCCTGCCGCAACTGGTACTTAATCAAGGACATGACGACGCTCGCCGGCATCACTTCGACGTAAAGCGGATGGAGATCTAGCTCGACCATCGCTTCATGCGCTTGTGTGTCCCATTCATCAGAATAATTTGAGTTCTCCAGTGCGCCACAGGTCGCCGCGATCATCGGCACACCTGTCAAGCCGTTTTTGACGAGCATCTCGATCGCGTGCAACAATTGCTTATTCTTGAGCTTCGTCCTGGCGAAGGTCTGATGCACAGAGCGCACATAATCGGCTTGCCCGTCTGCTTTGTACACATCGCGAGATTGGGCGATCATCGTCTTAGCAAGCACGTCATGGCGCTCTGCCGCGAGTATCAGCTGTAAGACATAGCGCGGTGCTGGACGCGCCAGCTTAGCGACCGTCTTCTCGTTGACGGCGAGCGCGAGCTTGGCGACGTCCTCGCGCTCAGAGTCATAATGATCGTCTACCACGACCCGCGTCAACTCTTTCAACACGTTTTCGTCGATCAATTCAAGGCGATCATTCATGAAGGACATCTTGGCGAATTGCAACATGGCGGCATCGCGGGCGGGCGGGGGCACGCTCGCGACTGCTTGTAGGATCACGTTCTTGGGCGCGGTGCGGTCTTTCTGGCTGAAAAGCGCCAGCAAGCGCTTGACATTGCGCGGCAGAGGACGCACGAAACGCGCCGACTTCAACAGGGCGTTGATGCGCCCTTCGTCCAGATGCTGGAATGCCAGCAAGAGCAACTTGGGCGGGATTTCGGGATTGCGATCGGCAAGCGGTGCGATGCGATCGATCAGGCGTGGTACCATCAGCTTGGCATCATTGCCCAGCAATTGCACATCATCCAGATATTCGCTGATGCTGGCGGTATCTTGCTCGCCGACCAATTCTTCGATTTCCGCCATTGCCGCCGTCTGCATCAATTGCACCCACTTGGGGCCATGCGGGCTAAAGGGATTGTCCTTCCAGCGGACGAGCGTCTCGAAGATCAGACTGCCCTTGCCATCTGCCAGCGCGATCACAAACTCGTTATACACTTCATCTTCGATTTCAGGATGCTGGTGCATCGTCGCCGTGACTGCGTCTAAATGTTCGAGTTCGTCCAGTGCAATCGTGAAGTTGAGCAAGTGACGCGCATAAGCTAGTCGCAGAGAATCGCTGAGCGTGGGGTCTTCCGCGAGGATTTTGGCGACAGTCGGCACTTCGATCGGCAAGCCGTTGAGGATCGATTGATCGACTTTCATCCGATGTGAGGCATAATCCAGTGCCTGCTCTAGGTTCGCGCCATTGTTAAAGCGCCACCCGGCTGTCGGTGTTAGCTTGTCCGTCTCTCGCGTCACCAACTCGGGATCCAGGCGCATCTGGCTGATGATGAACTTGCTATAGCTGTTGGGCGTGATGCCGCCGCTGGCTTCGCCCGTTTCCCAGTCGTAGACGATGATCTCGCTGTTGTCGGGTGGGCTATCCATGAACATGATCTGCGCGCGCAGGGATGAGTCAGGCGTGGCATGTAGCAGGAAGGTCACGCCGAAGCGCGTCGATGAGGGCAAGAGCGTCAATAAGCCCTGCACGAAGCCCGCCCGCGTCGCCCCGTCTTTGGGCGCTTTGATAATTGCTAATTGCTTGCCATTGACCACCGTCGAGATCAACGGTTGGATATTGCGTGTGTTATTACGGGCGTAGCTGAGCAAATCCAGGAGTGCATCAACCCGTTCATCGCTCGTCGGCGGTGCGTCAGTACGCATCTCGAGTGGCGCGAGCGTATCCCCCAGCATCGTATAGGTCGGGATTGGCTCGGTCAGGTACGCTTGCAAGAGTTGGATATTGCCCGCAATCTGGCGCAGGAGCGCACTAGGGACTAGCACGAATTGCCGACTCAGTACGCCGGATGTGTTGTGTTCGTGGCGACCGAGTACGAAAGGCTGTCCTCGCTGTGTGCGAACAATCCCCCACGCAACCCCCACCGTATCAGTCAGGGGCGGCACACTACCATAGCGCAGTGCCAGCTTGATCTGCTCATCGGTGATGTTCGCACTGCGCGCGAGGATGCGCTCCTCGCCTGTGGGTTCACCGTGATGCACGAGTTGCCCGTAATAGAAATATTCCAGTTGCATTCGCTCACTCTCTCCAGCCTGTGTTTCCCTCATCGAAAGTATGAGGACGTTCGCTCACGTTATGAATCGTAATAGTAGTATAGCTTGTTCGGTAGTGTTTACCAACATAGGCATATTATACTGCGATCAGATCAATCTTGCACAATCTGGCGTAAGGGCTTGGTTAGATCATTGCGGCTGATGGGCAACTGATAATTTGTAGCTCTTTGGGATATAGTGTGGTTTTTGAGGGGCTCTGCCCCCGCACCCCCACAAGGAACTGTCGTTCCTTGACCTTATTCATTTTGAACGCATAGCGGTAGCTACTCAGGTCAATTGATTGACGCCAGCTTCTGCCCTCAAGACAAGCACGGTTGAAGTCCCTCTCCTAGCCACATCGTGGCGGTCGGGAGAGGGATTTAGGGTGAGGGCTGAGTAATTACGTATAGCGTTCAAAAAAGCAAAAGTTTTTGGCGTTCCCTTTTTTCAAAAAGGGGACAAAAAGAACTTGACCACGCAAGATACGAAAGAACCTAATTTGTAGCTCTTTGGGATATAGCGTGGATGGTATTTTAAATGGCTTCCCCGCCGCACCACTTAGCCGCGATGCTTAAGCTGGCGACACAGCAGACGCGCCACCACACACATTCGTGATCGGCACGCATCTCCCCCGCGACTATGAGGGAGACGCGCACGACCGTTAGCGATGGGCGCTCATGGGCGGCGCGGGAACTTGTTGAAGTTCGGTTTACGCTTCTCAAGGAAGGCGTTCTTACCCTCGCTCCCCTCTTCCGTCATGTAGAAGAGCATCGTCGCGTCGCCTGCCATGACCTGCACGCCGGTTTGACCGTCGAGTTCGGCATTGAGTCCGGCTTTGATAAAGCGCAGAGCAATCGGCGATTTTTCAAGGATTTCACGCGACCACTGCACCGCTTCGGCTTCGAGGTCTTTCAAGGGGACAACAGTATTCACCAAGCCCATTTCTTCGGCATCGGCGGCGCTATACTGGCGGCACAAGAACCAGATTTCACGCGCTTTCTTCTGCCCGATGTGCGATGCCAGATATGCCGAGCCATAACCCGCGTCGAAGCTCCCGACGATCGGCCCGGTTTGCCCATAGATAGCGTTATCACTGCTGATGGTCAGATCACAGCAGACATGCAACACATGACCGCCGCCGATCGCGTAGCCCGGCACGACAGCGATCACAGGCTTAGGGCAATGGCGAATATAGCGTTGCAGTTGCAAGACGTTGAGGCGCGCGCGTCCATCATCACCGACATAACCGGCATCACCGCGCACGCTCTGATCGCCACCCGCGCAGAACGACCACACGCCATCTTTGCTACTGGGGCCGTTCGCCGTGATCCAAATCACGCCGACATCGGGATCGTGCCACGCATCGAGGAAGCATTCGGTCATTTCGTCGATGGTCTGCGGACGAAAGGCGTTGCGAATGTCGGGACGATCGAACGCAATCCGTGCAATGCCTTCGGCTTTGTGATAGGTCGTATCTTCTAGATCGCCGTTGACCGCTTGCCAGTCGAGGACGTTCATCAGGTCTTCGGTTTTGATCTGGGCTTGTTCTTCTTTGCTTGTGACCATAAGAATTTTCTCCATTATTATTCACGGACGAAGCAGGCTTCGTCCCTACGTTGACGAATATCGTTATCGCGTTTTATGGGCGCGATACCCCATCATTCATAAATCGAATTGGCGTAATCGCTCATGCACTTTAGCGACGATTTCATCACGGCGGGCATGATCTTTGTCACGCTCGGTACGTACTTCGATAATCGTACGCGCGCCACTGCTGACGCGCTCACGGAACGCACGGCGAAAGTCATCGCGGGTATCCGCGCGGATATAGTCGAGTCCGTACATCGCCGCCGCATGTGAAAAATCGAGTCCGTGCGGAGTCGTAAAATACTGTGTGAATTCCGGTTCGTAATCGCGTATCGGCAAACGTTGGAAAATCCCGCCACCGTCGTTATTGAGTAGCACAATCGTGATCGGCACCCCACAGCGATGCACCGCGAGTAAGCCGTTCATATCATGGTAAAATGTAATATCACCGAGTATCGCCACAAGGGGCTTATCCGGTCGGGCGACACCTGCGCCAAGTGCGGTACTGATATTGCCATCAATGCCCGATGCGCCGCGATTGGCATAGGTGTAAATGCGCTTATCCTGCGGCTTGCCGAATTGGTCGAGGTGGCGCACAGGCAGACTATTCCCTGCAAACAGCGTGCTTTCATCAGGGATTAAATCGACCACATCATAGACAACTGCCCCATCGAAGTAGTCGCCGTGTTCGATTTCGTGGTCTATCACGTTCCATGTTTCGTTTTCAAGTGCTGAGTACTGAGTGCTAAGTGCTGAGCAATGCTCTATACCCATTTCCATGTTACGCGCTATATGATGTATACCACCTTGTACAAAGTGCGTAATGAGATGATGGTCATCTGACCAAACATCGTCATTCGACACATAAATATAAAACTCAGGTTTATGTTTCGTGATGAGGCTATTTAAAGCCTTAGAGATGGGTGCATTCCCAAAACGAATAATGACATCAGGCTTCATAGCATACTGAGCGTAGAAATCATAACCACCTAGCGTATTTCGCCCGTGTCTTGCATGCGAATAGGTCTCCGCAAATACGGGATACCCTTTTTTGTGTGCGGCTTCTGTCATACGAAATGCTTGAGTAGGGTTGATATTACCGCTACATATAACTAGACCTTTATCATGGTCGTTCATGATATGACGTAGGCTTGATAAAACATCCTGATCTATGCTTAGCTGTGGCGATATAATCCACGTATAAGCTCTATTGGTAGGATACCGTTGTGTGCGTACTTCTGCACCCGTCGGCACGTCCACCATATCACCCTCGACCGCAATCGGTTCTAGGGGCTTGCGAAATGGCATGTTGATATGCACAACACCTTTACGCAGTCCGTTGGCTGTGGCATGGGCACGCGCCGCCGTTGTGCGGAGATTCCGCAGGGCTATCGCTGGCGGGTTGGCTTCCGGTAATGCCGTATCGACTGACCACAGCGCAAACTCCCCGAACATCTTCACCTGGTCGATAGTCTGGTTTGCGCCACTGTGACGCAATTCATGCGGTCTATCGGCTGTGATGACAATTAGTGGCACGCGCGATTGATGCGCCTCGATAATCGCCGGATACATATTCGCGCCAGCTGTGCCGGATGTGCAAACGGTGGCGACGGGGCTATCACTGGCGAGGGCTAATCCCAATGCGAAAAACGCGGCACTGCGCTCGTCTAAATGCGAATACACGGTAATATCAGGATGTTTCGCAAATGCCAGCATCAACGGGGTATGGCGTGACCCCGGCGCGGCGCAGACAGCTGTTAATCCAGCGCGTGCGAGTTCGTCTACGAATATGTCGGCCCATAGGATATTACGGTTTGGCATGATAGGTCTCAGTTCTTAGTGCTTAGTTTTTAGTGCTCAGTGCTCAGTGCTCAGTGCTTGGTGCTCAGTGCTTAGTGCTTAGTTTTTAGTGCTCAGTGCTTACATGTACGCAAGATATAACCGAACATGGTTGCAAAGCAGTCTTCATCCTAGTTATTTGGGTCAACTGAACGTCTGAGTCCGCTGATGATTTTAGTCGTTTCGGTTGCAAGCTCCATCAAGTCATCAAATTCATCCTGTGTGATATAGCCAATGTCGTATGCGAGATACAGTTGACTACGGACTTCGGCACAGGAGGCTTTGGCAATCACGAGAAAGCGATGGAAATCAGGGCGTGATCCGCGCTCGAACCATTCGGCAATGTTCGACATCACGGACACAGACGCCCGCCGAATCTGGTCACGAAAGCCATAATCTTTCGCAAACTTGCCCGTATTGGTGACATGATAGACTTGTTTCGCTAACAATCGCGCTTTCTGCCAAGCGATTAGTTCTTCAAATCGCGTCACCGCCATCTATGTATCTCCTGCTCACGCGTTATCAATTAGCTAAACAGCACCTAGCACTCAGCACTTAGCCCTCAGCACCTAGCACTTAGCACTTTACCCTCAGCCCTTAGCACTTAGCACTTTACCCTCAGCACCTAGCACTCAGCACTCAGCACTTTACTCTCAGCACTCAGCACTTAGCCCTTTACCCTCAGCACTCAGCACTTTACCCTCAGCCCTTAGCACTCAGCACTTTACCCTCAGCACTTAGCCCTCTACTCTGCGTTTAGCGCATCCAACATCGGCGTGAATTTCAGTTGCGTCTCGTCCCATTCTTTCTGCGGATCGCTATCCTTGACGATGCCCGCCCCCGCATAGAGCCACACGCGCTTTTCCTGCGCGACTGCCGAGCGAATTGCAACGCCAAATTCGCCATCAAGGCGGCGATCAATCCACCCAACAGGCGCGGCGTACCACCCGCGCGGCACCGGCTCATAATGGCTGATTAAATTCATCGCAATCTCAGCGGGATCACCGCCGAGGGCTGGCGTGGGATGCAGGGCATCGACCACCGGAATAACACCATCGGCGCGGTGCAAGGTCGCTGAGATCGGCGTGTGAATGTGCTGGATGTTGCTCAGTTGCATGATGCCTGTCTCACCTACTTTGACCGACTTCGCCAGCGGTTCAAGGCGCGTGTGAATGCCATCGATCACCAGTTGGTGTTCATAGCGATCTTTTTCGCTATCGAGCAATGCCTGTGCGTACTGGCTATCGGCTTCGGGTGTGTCCCCGCGCTGGATACTGCCCGCCAGTGCCATCGTGTGTGCCTTACGATGCTTGACCTTCACCAGCAGTTCCGGCGTTGCGCCGAAGAAAGCGTGATACGGACGCGGCTCGAAGATGAAGCGATAGGTCTCAGGGTAAGCCTCAGCGAGATAATTGAGGGCGGCATCGACTGTGAAACGCCGTTTGAAGCGTGCTTCGGCAACCCGTGACAGGACAACTTTATTCAGGTCGCCGTTTTTCATGCGCGTGGTGGCATCATTGATGATGCGCTCCCACTCGCCATAGACCATCGGATAATTGAGGTCGGTCATGGTCTGGCTGGCGGGGGTTACCTGCGCGTCCTGTAAGGCTTGTGCCTTAATCTGGAGCGCGTCTTTTAGCTCTGGCAGGATGAGACGCGGATTTTCGCCATACTGGACATGCGTGTTGATCGTCAGCCAGTGAATATCGCCAATACGCACGAGCTGGTAATGCGGCAGGACGAAGTGTGCCGGCGGGAAGTTCGACCACGCGACATCCGGCACAAAATCATCGGTGAAGCTAAAGCCACCAAACAGACGCGGTGCGGCGAGTGGTTCTTCCTCATTCAATACGATCGAATCGCCGAAGAGTTCCATCGCCCGATGATGAATACTGCGAAAACGATCAACACCGACAGCGAACAACTCCAGCGCCGCCCCCACCCCCGCGAAGGCGACATCATCGCGGCTATTCTCCCAGTAAAAGCGTTCGCTCCCCTGTGCTTGCTGTAAAAAGCCCGCGAGCGATACACCAGCCACGCGCAAGGCGGCACTGACCAGACGACCGTATTGAGCAGATAAACTGGTGTAAGCAGTAGTGCTAGTCTGTGTCATTGGATTGCCTCATAATCGACTGATTTCAACAGTAGGGGTAAGAGCGTCTCTAGAATGCGATCGGGATCAGGATCGCCCGTGTACACCCACTTGATGATGATATTGTAGATCGCCCCCATCCACGCATGAGCGACAACTTCGGTATCCACCGCTTGAATGTCACCGACAGCAACAGCTTCATCCAAGTAAGTCTGGATTAGCTCGGCAAAGCGATCGGTCACTTCCATGCGCTTATTCTCGAACACGCTCCCAAGGCCGACCGCCTGCACCAGCAGGATTTTCGCAGGGCGGCGATACTTGCCGAAGGTATCCAGCACGGATTCCAGCGCGATCTTCACCCGTGCCATGCCCTGTGGTTCAGCTTCGATGGCTGTTGTCACGTTGCGTTCCAGCACATCAGCGAACTGATCAACCAGCGCGATGAAGAGCTTCTCTTTGTTCGGAAAATGAAAATAGATCGACCCCTTGGACGTACTCGCCTCGTCGACAATTTCATCCATGCGAGTATCGTAATAGCCTTTGCGACTGAAAATATTCAAGGCCGCATCGAGGATGCGCTGGCGCGTGGGGCGTTCATCAGTTGGGTTGCTCATAGACCACCATTATGACTAGACTGACTAGTCAGTACAGTGTATCACATTTTGCGTATTTCGCATGGGCTTTTTAATTATTTATAATGTTTTGAATGATATGAACGAAGCTAGCTGTTGCACACGGCATGTGCTCTGCTATAGTCAAGCAATAGACATCCGACAGAGCTATGAAAGTGACTCATGAAGGTTTTATTCATCACGCATTACTTTGCACCGGATAGCGGCGCGGCGGCAAACCGCCTGACTCGCCTCGCCCGTTTGCTGGCACAGCGCGGGCATGATGTGACTGTCCTCACGACCCTACCCCATTATCCGACTGGCATTGTCCCCGATGCGTATCGTGGTCGCTTGAGCATCACCGAGACCATTGACGGCGTGCGCGTGATACAGGTCTGGTTATGGACGACGATCAGCAAAGCTGTCTCACGTCGCTTGCTGAGTCAGTTATCTTTCATGGTCACCTGTATCATGCGCGGCTTGTTCGTCCAGCGACCGGATGCTATCTTCATCGAGAATCAGCCAATTTTCACCGGTTTAGCCGGCTGGGTGATTAGTAAGCTCAAACGCTGTGGCTATGTCCTCAACATCTCGGACTACTGGCCAGAATATCTGGTGGTTGCGGGCGTGGTGTCAGAGCGCAGTCTGGTCTATCGCCTGTTCCGACGCTTGGCGATTCTCACCCAGCAATCAGCGGCGCACATCGTCGCCATGTGGGATGGGTTGGTCGATGGCGTGCATCAGCGCATCGACACCCCGCCACCGGTACATCTGAT
>DAOTTV010000038.1:0-2046 GCA_034437755.1 Anaerolineae bacterium
GTTACCTGCCGTTCGTTTCAATCCCCTTGCGGGGGAGATGCTCTCTGCAACAATTCTCTTCGGCGCGGATGTCGCCAAGTGTCAGGCGTTTCAATCCCCTTGCGGGGGAGATGCTCTCTGCAACTGCTCCAAAATTCTACGCCTATCAAGTCTTAAATGACCTGTTGCACCTGAAATCGGCGGAAAAGGTTGTTTTTGAGCGATCATATTTTGTATTTTATCCTAATTTCTCAAAGTTGGCAACCAATTGTCTCAACTCGGTTTCTGCACGAAAAACGGGGGGAGTTGAGACACGCTAGGCGACAACGCGCATCATACCCATGCCCTGTGCCGTCTTGACCCCTACGCCGAGATAAAAGCCACTGTGCGCCAGATAATGCAACAGGCTGGTCAGCGCGTCGTACTGCTCGATGACGGTCTGCGCCTGCGGATCGCGCTGTGCGAGGCGCTTCAAACTGCGCGTCGGTGTTTCGACCCGATATTCCACCTGACCGGTAAAGCCCGTAATCTGGCTGTGCTTCATGTGGCTATGCGCGACGCGCAAACGATGATAAGTCACCGCGACGCCATACGTCAAAAACAGGTCGAACAGCTCCCGATCGGGCAAATAAGGCAAGTCGATCGTGATCAGTTGCTGATGGCGCTCGTATAAGCTCTTGAACACCAGATCCGGTTCGGGGAAGGGACGATATAAGCCCTTGCGCTTGATCGCTGTCAGCGTCTCGAATTGCAATTTGAGGCGGCGTTGCGGTGTCCAGTGGTCGCGCCGGAGCTGGTCGGCGGTGGTCTGCCCTGCCCAATCGTGCAGGCTGGTCAACCCATGCACGATGCGCCAGCCATCATACCGCCCATTGAGATCATTCGCCGTCTCATTGACCAGCGTCACCGCATCGGGGCGTGTGGCGGTCATTCGTAACCAGTGATGATGGGCATCACTCTGGAACAGGTCGCTGATGGTCAAGGGCATGACGCTGTTCTGGTCGTGTAGGTCATCGACCAGCGTTGGGTTATGCCGCGCCATCAAACCCAGTGCGATTTTTTGAGCGGCACGCCCCATGTATTTCTCACCACTGCGAAAGGGGTCTTTGTACTGGAGAACCAGCACAGCCGCGGTCAAGGGGTTGGTCATGTGGGGGATGCTCCTTCAAGTATTAATCAGTACGATGGCAACACATAAACTGGCGCATATTGACCACCACCAGCGAAGTTATAGATTGTCAAACCACGTCCGCGCTCGGCACGCAAGCCAAACCCTGCCATCAAGGCGGCGGGTGCCAGGCTAAAGACCTGTACCATCTTGCGGCGGTTTGTGCCCGTGTCGTAAGCATCTAAACTATCATAAGCCGCCGAAATCACCCCGCGCCACTCGTCGGGGTTGTCATTATCCAGCCCGTGTTGCATCTGGATGCCACGGTGGGAATGTTGGGTGAGCATCATCGGGCCGCGTACCAATATCATGTGCAGGGGTTGCGACTGCGCCAGCGTATATTGCGCCACACTGACCGGAAAGTTATCGCTATTGTAAGGCTGAGAACACTGCAACGCGAGCTGGATTGGGTCTTTACGGGCTAATGTGTCAGTGGCGCGTCCGACGAGATAGGTCATCGCATGTTGCGTCACCAGTAAGGGTAAAGCGACCAGATTAGTCTCGTGGCGATCCATCCGAAAACTGCCTTGTACCGTCTGTGCGAGGACATCAAAGGTCACTTCACTATCGCCGATGCGCTCATGTTCCGTGAGGTAGGTCGTGTCATGGGTGCGGGCAAAATCTGCTTTTCCATCGAGCCCGGCCAGAACTTGATCGAACCAATCATCATCTGTCGCCCAGATCGCGTGATATTTTCCTAGTTTGACTGGTAGATCACAATCACGGTGTACCAGAGGGATAATGGGGATCTCTTCCTTTATAGCTGTGCTATATTCGAAGCGCACATAATCCGATTCTACCGAGTCTGGTGAGATCACAACGATCATGGTGACGCTGTTTTGCACGCCTTGCGTGATGGCTTTCTCCCACTCTTCGCCCCCATGAATATCATGACGGTC
>DAOTTV010000039.1:0-11333 GCA_034437755.1 Anaerolineae bacterium
GGGTCTTTCGTATTTTGCGTGGTCACGCTCTTTTTATCCCCTTTTTGAAAAAAGGGAACGCCAAAAACTTTTGCTTTTTGAACGCACAGCGTTCAAGATGAACAAGGTCAAGGAACGATAGTTCCTTGTGGGGGTGCGGGGGCAAAGCCCCAGCCACAAAAACCACGCGAAATCCCAAAGAGCCAAAATTATTGATAACAGCTAAGGAGAAACCGCAGTGACCGCCAACGGTGCTTTCAATTTTGTACTGCACAGCCATATGCCCTATACCCGTCTCGCGGGACGCTGGACTCACGGCGAAGCATGGATCCACGAAGCCGCCAGCGAAACTTACATCCCCCTGCTCGAAATGCTCTATGATCTGAAAGAGGACGATGTCCCCTATGGTTTGACAATCGGCATCACGCCGGCGCTGGCAGAGCAACTGGTTGACGAGACGCTTCTCAGCCATTTTGACGATTATCTGGATGAGAAGATCACCGCCGCCAAGCGCGATATGTGGTTGTTCGCACCGGAGAATGTCCTGCACATCGAACCGCTGAAAGAGGCTATCGCGGGCTGGCAGTTCGAGCGGCGCGCAGAACTAGAAGAACCGCACATGCACTATCTAGCGGAGTGGTATAAGGGCTATTACGAGAATATCAAGACCGCCTTCAACGAGCGCTTCGAGCGCGATATTATCGGCGCATTGCGGCATTTGCAGGATGAAGGCTACATCGAGATCATCACCAGCGCGGCGACTTATGGTTATCTGCCCTTGCTGAGTACCGATCAATCGGTTCACGCGCAGATTGCGCTCGGCATCAGCACCTACGAGAAGCACTTCGGGCGCAAGCCAAGCGGCCTGTGGTTGCCGGAGTGCGCCTATCGCCCCGCTTATGAAACGGACAGTGGCGATTTGCGACCGGGCATCGAGACTTTTCTTCAAGAACAGGGGATCAAGGTCGTCTTTGGCGAGACGCACATGATCAAAGGCGGGCAATTGGTCGGCGTGGCGGCGGGCGAGGTGATCGGGCCTTATGGCGAGATCAAACAACGCTACACCATTCCTAACTGGCAAGAGCATCCTGTGCGCGATTATAACACCTTCACGCCCTATTACATCAGCGATACGCGCAAGGGCGACGAACGCCTCACCCAACATTCCGGCGTAGCCATGCTCGCACGCAACCACAATGCTAGCACTCAGGTCTGGAGTGCGGATTGGGGCTATCCGGGCGATTTTGATTATCGTGAGCGCGATAAGCAAGCAGGGACGAGCGGCTTACGCTACTGGCGCGTGACGGGCGAACTGGTCGATGCCGATCATAAAGACTTGTATCATCCCGATTGGGCCGAATACAAAGTTGAACAACATGCCGAGCATTTCGCGCATCTCGTCGGCGATTTACTGCGCGATCATCACACGCAGACCGGCGGCTACGGTTTCATCGCCGCCACCTTCGAGACGGAGCTATTCGGGCGTTGGTGGTTCGAGGGCGTGCAATGGATCGGCAAGGTCTTGCGTCATCTGGCGAATAACGCCGAGATCGACTTAATCGGCGTGTCACAATATCTGGAGCAGTATCCGCCGCAAGAAGCGATCGACATACCGGAAGGATCGTGGGGCGCGGGCGGCAATCACTTCACATGGGATAATGGCGAAACGCACTGGATGTGGGATCACATCCACGCCTGTGAAGCGCGTATGATCGCGCTTGCAGATGCCCACCCACAAGCCAGCGCAGACGAAGCACAGGTCTTGAATCAGGCGGCGCGTGAGTTATTGTTGTTACAAAGCGCGGACTGGCAATTTTTGGTGACGACATACCAGGCGCGTAATTATGCGATCGAACGTTTTTATCAGCATGTCGAGCGCTTCACGCAGTTAGCGGATAGCTTGACACAAGGCAAGCCGGACATCGCGCTGGCAACATCGCTCTACACGCGCGATCACATCTTCGCCGATATTGACTATCGCTTGTTCACCAGTCGCTAGCGCTGTCCAATCCCTCTCCTAGCCGATTGGGAGAGGGATTGATGTCGGCGGGATTTATCCGTCGAGTGGCTCTGTCCAGTAGGTATCGCCCTGCCCCTCAGCTGTCCAGCCCGTTTGCCCGTTATAGTTGATCTGCCACCATGCAATCCCGTTATCTGGATCACACAGGGGGCCACCCTGCACCATAAATTCTGCGCCGCCCGGTATCTGCCCGACGATGTCGCTGTTGGTCGTAGGGCCTGATCGTATCCGATTAGGTGCACCGGGCGTGACTCGTGCGCGCTCGCCGGCTTGCAGGCGACTGGGCATGAAACCATCGCACAGCGCGAAGGCCTCTGTCAGCGGTGCAATCGCGGGGAAGGCTGGCGTCATCGCGGGCATCAGCGGGTAGTCAGCGATCACGCTGATCGTGTGCGTTTGTGGGAAGCCAGTGATGACCGATACCGCACTATTCTGGGTGTATGCGCTCAGTTGATTCAACCCGCTCTCGGTCGGTGCGACGGCGAGCCACCCGTCCCGCGTCCCCGCGAGGGCGTAAGCGGATGGATGCGACTTGGTCACTTGTTGGACACCGCCCGTCGCCCGATCAACCACATGCCAGAAGGGCTTGTCCCGTTCGCCCACAAGAAATTGCTGACCATTGCTCACCCATTCGACATCGTTGATGTCGTTCATCGTCGAATCAGCGTAGGCAATCGTGCCGCCGATCTCGCTACCAGAGAATAAGACCAAGCGTTCGTCATTGTCTGGCACGCCGTCTTCAAAGTACAGCACGACGTTTGCCCGTCCGAACATTGATGGCTCAGGGCTATAGACATAGCGCCGATCTTCAACCGGATAGAGGACTTCGCCAGTTGCCGTGAGGACATCGCCGAATATAGCGAAATAACTGTCACTAATCGTGAAGCTGTTGCTATCCGGCATATACAGGTTGTAATAGCCCTCGAACGCGCCGCCATCACAGCCGTAGCAATTGCCGACAAATTCGATGCCACGCGCTGTCCAATCGCCCATACGCGCCCACACCGCGCCTGCGGTTATTGGCAAACGTTGCGCGATCTCATCCATCGTGACGTTTGATAAAAGAGCGCCATCGACAGCATCGAATATGGCAATCCCGCCGACCGCGTAGGCGTCGCCGCCTGTCAGGCGCACATAGCTGACAGCAAAGCGCGTGCCATTCGGCTCGAACGCGCCGAGGCTGTAGCTATCGACCGCGCCTAATTGCGATAGCACCGTACAACATTGACCAGTGGCTAAGTTATAGACCGACAACTGATTAGACGCGAAATCCGAACTCGATTGATGGGTGACGAGATAGCTCATATCATCCGATATGATGGCGCTACGCAAGGTCGCATCGGGTGCGTGGCGCACAGACTCAGGCAGGTTGATGGTCTGATGCGTGCCGTCCACAGTGACCGTAATCAAGCGTGCGTCGAATGGCTGGTTCGGCTCAGGGAAGGTGAGCAACGTCACCGCTGGGGTATCCTGCGCTACGGTCGATAGCGAAAATAAGACCAACGTGCTTAAAATAAGATATAAATAACGTTGTTTGCACATAGGCTCCTCTTGTCCGAGTTAGAAATGTGTATGTCTATTACACTGCCTGCATTGTACGAGAACCTGCGCTATAACACAAATCAGCGCGGTTTTTGATGGAATGCCCAACACTTGATACAATCAAATGGTAGATACAAACGCGCACACAGATACAAAAGAATCAGGTTCTTTCGTATCTTGCGTGGTCAAGCTCTTTTTGTCCCCTTTTTGAAAAAAGGGAACGCCAAAAACTTTTGCTTTTTTGAACGCTATGCGTTCAAAATGAACAAGGTCAAGGAACAACAGTTCCTTGTGGGGGTGTGGGGGTAAAGCCCCTGCAACAAAAACCAAGCGACATCCCAAAGAGCCAAGAATCAATAAAATTTTGGTGGTCGAGTGGTAGCCTTAACAACTTAAAGTGGATTTAGTGCATTCTTGATGCGTGATTAGGTCGCGTGGCATACACTAAAACACGACACACTGGGGAGAGACATTGCATGAACGTTTTGATAGTCAGCGCAGAAGCCGTCCCATTTGCGAAGGTCGGGGGCTTAGCCGACGTTGCGGGGTCGTTACCATCTGCGTTGCGCGATGAGGGGATTGACGCACGCCTAATCATGCCCGGATACGGGTTTATCGAACATTTTAAGTACGACATCAACTTACTATTCACGTTTCAATTTCGGCATCGCAACGGCGTAAGCGACGTGTACGTTTACGCTTGCATCTACGATGACGTGCCGGTTTACTTCGTGCAGGGCTTCCCCTACTTTGGACAGGATGACACAGTTTATACCGATTGGAATTGGGATGTACCGCGCTTCATCTTCTTCAATCAGATCGTGATGGCGGTCGCGTGGCAATTGCAAGAGCGTCTCGGATGGTTCCCGGATGTGTTCCATCTCAACGACTGGCACACGAGTCTTCTACCCTTTTTGCTGACGCAAAGCCACTGGAAGCGCGAGTGGACACAAGTCGCGAGCATCGTCTCGATTCATAATATTGCCTATCAGGGCAATAACATCGGCGGATTCATGTACGAGAAAGGCATCCCCGGACGCGATCACGATTTGCTCGCTCGTTATGATCTACACGATAACATGCTGGGCATCGGCATCGCCTACGCGGATATGGTCAACACGGTCAGCCCGCGTTATGCCACCGAGATACAATATGCGTATGCTGGTTATGAACTAGCACCGATCATCAATCATCGGCGCGATTCCCTGCGCGGGATTCTCAACGGTATTGATGTCAAACGCTGGAATCCCGCGACCGACACAGTGATTGCCGCGCCCTTCGACGCGCACAATTTCCGCACGGCACGTCCGGCGAACAAGCGTCATCTGCAAGCGTGGGCGGGCTTGCCCGTGCGCGACGACGTGCCTTTAATTGGCGTTGTCTCGCGCTTGACGTGGCAAAAGGGCTTCGATCTGGCGGTACCGGCGCTGTGGCAACTGATGGCGGAGCGTGACGCACAATTAGTGCTATTGGGTACGGGCGAAGAGCGTCTCGAAGATGAGTTTCGTCGCTTGCAAGGCGCGTATGGCGACAAAGTGCGCGTGTTCTTAGAGTTCGACGCGACGAAAGCCCAGCACATCTACGCCGGTTGTGATATGTTCTTGATGCCCAGCCACTTTGAACCGTGCGGCATCGGGCAGATGATCGCCATGCGCTATGGGGCTTTGCCTATCGTGCGCGAGACCGGCGGCTTAGCCGATACAGTCACGAACTACGACAATGACGCGGGCGCGGTTGGCACGGGTTTTGTCTTTGAATGGGAAGAGACGAGCGCTGTCAAGGGCACGCTCGATTGGGCGATTGATACCTATCATCAACGCCCGCAGGCGTGGCAACGGATGCAAGCACGCGCCATGCAACGCGACTTTAGCTGGACAAAGAGCGCGCAAGCCTACATTGATCTTTACAAACAAGCTATCCAACAACGAAAGGACTTAGCAGTCACATGAGAGTAAAAGCTGTTATCTTAGCTGGTGGACGCGGGACGCGCCTCGGCTCACTGACGATCAAACGAGCCAAGCCAGCCGTTCCCTTCGGCGGGAAATATCGCATCATTGATTTCGTGCTGAGTAATTGCGTCAACTCCAACATCTTCGACGTGTTGATCCTGACACAATACCGCCCGCACAGCCTCAACGACCATATTGGTAAGGGTCGCCCGTGGGATTTAGACCGGACGTTTACGGGCGGTGTACAACTGTTACAGCCGTTCGAGGGTGTGCGCGATACGGACTGGTATGCTGGCACGGCTGATGCGGTGGCACAGAACGTCAACTTCGTGCGGCAGGGACAACCACAATACGTGTTGATTCTATCGGGCGATCACATCTATGAGATGGATTACGACATGCTCATCAACTATCACCGTAGTAAAGGCGCGGATGCTACGCTCTGTACGATTCGCGTGCCTTTAGACGAAGCATCGCGCTTCGGCATCATCGACGTAGACGATGAATACCGCGTGAAGGACTTCGTCGAGAAGCCCGAAAACCCGCCCGGCGATCTGGCGAATATGGGCGTTTACGTCTTTAACTATGATGTGCTAGAAAAAGCCCTGCGCGAAGATCAAGCCGACCCTGACTCGAACAAGGACTTCGGTAAAGACATCCTGCCGCGCATGTTGGGGCAAGATTATGACATTTATGCCTATCCCTATGGCGGCTACTGGATTGATGTCGGGACGGTCGATGCCTACTGGGAAGCCCACATGGACTTACTGGCGATGCCGCCTTCGCTGAATCTCAACGATCGGACATGGGTCATTCATACCCGTAGTGAAGAGCGTCCGCCGGTGCGCGTCGATGATACCGCGGCCATCGCCAAGAGCCTGCTCACGGATGGGGCGGTCGTCGCTGAAGGGGCAACAGTCGAGCGGTCGGTTCTCTCGCCGGGGGTTTATGTCGGGCCCGGTGCCGTCGTGCGCGATTCAGTTGTACTGAATGACGCATATATCGAAGCGGGAGCCGTTGTCGAGCGGTGTATTATCGATAAGATTGTGGTCGTCGGCAGTGAAGCCCGCGTCGGCAGTATCTCGGATGTTGGCAGTCTGAAGATCACGAGTGTCGGCAAAAACGCCCATATCCCATCCAGTTATACAGTCGGCGCAGGCTCTATGCTGGGGACAGACTTAACAATAGAAGACTTTGCTGAATATGCTGATAATAAAATCGTACCTGAGCAAACATTTTTAGGCTACGAAAAACGCACATAAGCGTCATTGTAAAAAAACATCGGGTCTTTTGTATTTTGCGTGGTCACGCTCTTTTTGTCCCCTTTTTGAAAAAAGGGAACATCAAAAACTTTTGCCTTTTGAACGCTGCGCGTTCAAAATGAACAAGGTCAAGGAACGATAGTTGCGGGGGCGAAGCCCCTGCCACAAAAATCACGCGAAATCCCAAAGAGGCAAAACATCATGTGGGTGTGATGAGGGGCGGCGGGAAACGCGATTGCATCCCACGCCCTTTCTTCATCGTGCTTCGCCTACAATGCGGGCTAGGTGACGACGACCGAGTTATCCCCGCTAAAGGGATTGGGGACGTACTTATCGGCTTCCCAATCGTTATGCCATTCAGACCCGTTGACCAAGTACCGGAACTGGTATTCGCCATCTGTATCCAGATTGAGCGTGATCTTAAAGCGACCGTCTTTGAGCTTTTCCATCGGGTGTGATTCTTCGTCCCAATCGTTGAAATCGCCAACGAGATAGACCGTCTCCGCTTCGATAGCCGCCGGCGTATAAAACGTCACTTTGCAGACCGGCTTGGTTTTCAGGAATTTCTTCTTCAGCATATCATGTCTCCGCTTTGGTTGACAAACGAATATTAGCATCATGCGGCGTGCATTTTAGCACAGGACTCGATCACGCATAGACACATTTTTTTGGGCAAAATAGCCAAATCGCCCTGACAAAGGACACTTCTTCGCTAGAAAGCCATGATTTTTGTGTGATCGAGCGTCGATTTAGGAGTTGCAGTGTTGATAACGCCCAGAATCACGCTATGCTTATACTGAACACATGCAAACGGGAAAAAGCTCAGGAGCATGTTGTAACGTAATAGCAAAAAAGGAGCACGATTTTATGGTAAAACCCGTCGCAACAGTGAATGTCGTCCCCAAAATCCCGCGCGCGCTCAATCGCCTTGAAGACCTGGCGAACAACATGCGCTTTTCGTGGGATCACGACACGATTGTCCTCTTTCGTCGTCTCGACCCCGATCTGTGGGAGACGGCATATCACAACCCTGTCAAGATGCTGGGGTTGATCAGCCAAGAACGGCTGAAACAAGCGAAGAATGATCCGGCATTCATGGCAAACTACGAGCGCGTTGTCGCCCAGTTCGATCAATATATGGCGGCTGAAAATACGTGGTTCGACGATGTGTATGGCAAAGATTTGAAGGAAAAGCCCGTCATCGCTTACTTCTCGATGGAATTCGGGCTGACGGAATGCTTCCAGAATTATTCGGGCGGTCTTGGCATCCTCAGTGGCGATCATCTCAAAAGTGCGAGTGATCTCAACATCCCACTGGTGGGCATGGGCTTGCTCTATCAGGAAGGCTACTTCCAGCAATATTTGAACGCAGATGGCTACCAACAAGAGTTATACCCGATCAACGATTTCAACAATTTGCCGCTGAATCGGGTGTTGGACGATGACGGCAACCCGATCAAGATCAGCGTCCCCCTGCCGGGGCGCGATTTGTACGCACAAATCTGGGAAGTGCGAGTCGGGCGCGTGAGCTTGTACCTGCTCGATACCAACATCCCCGATAACCCGCGTGAAGATGATCGCAGTCTGACCGATCGCCTCTATGGGGGTGATCGTCGCACGCGCATCCGGCAAGAGATTCTGATGGGTATCGGCGGTATCCGGGCGCTGGACGCACTCGGCTTACGCCCCGATATTTGCCACATGAACGAAGGTCACTCGGCATTTCTGGTGTTCGAGCGTATTCGCCAACTGATGGGCGAAAAAGGCTTATCTTTCCATCAGGCGAAGGAGTTGGTCGCGGCGAGCAGTATCTTCACCGTGCATACGCCCGTACCCGCCGGTCTGGAACGCTTCGGCTATGATCTGATTCACGAGCATCTCGACGGTTACATGCAAGAGATGGGCGTGAGCTGGGATGATTTCGTCGGCTTAGGGCGCGAGCAATTGCCCGATGGCGAAGTTTTCTCCATGTCGGTGATGGCGCTCAAAGTCTCCTACGGTGCGAACGGTGTCGCCGCCCTACATGGCGAAGTGAGCCGCGATATGTGGAACTGGGTTTATCCCAATTTGCCCGAGCAAGAAGTGCCGATCACGAGCATTACCAACGGCATTCACGTCCAGACGTGGACAAGCCGCGAGATGGGCACGCTCTTCGATCGCTATCTCGATCCGGCATGGCGCACCTCGCCCAGCACCGAGCAAATCTGGAAGAGCGTTGACGCGATCCCCGATTCCGAACTGTGGCGCACGCACTCGCGCCGCCGCGAGCGTCTGGTCGCGTTCTGTCGCACACGCTTGAAAGAACAACTGCGTAATCGCGGCGCATCACAGAGCGAGATTGAACAAGCGGACGAAGTGCTGAACCCCGACGCGCTGACGATCGGCTTTGCACGACGCTTCGCCACGTACAAGCGCGCCACGCTCATCTTCAACGATCTCGACCACCTCGACCGCATTGTGAACGATCCCGATCGTCCGGTGCAGTTCATCTTCTCTGGCAAGGCACACCCGCATGATGAAAAAGGCAAAGCCTTCATCCGGCGCATTGTCGAAGTCTCGCGTATGCCGCAATTCCGCCATGCGATTTTGTTCCTTGAGAACTACGACATGACAATTGCACGCTACATGATACAAGGCTGTGACATCTGGCTGAATAACCCGCGCCGCCCGCGCGAAGCCAGCGGCACCAGCGGTATGAAGTGCATCTACAACGGATGCTTGAATCTCAGCATTCTCGATGGCTGGTGGGCAGAAGGCTACTCGCCAGAAGTCGGTTGGGCGATTGGCAACGGCGAAGAATATCCTGAAAGCCAAGCCGACGATCAAGATCGTATCGAAAGTCAGGCGATTTATAACATCATCGAGAACGACATCGTGCCCAAGTTCTACGCGCGTGGACGCGACACGCTCCCGCGTGAATGGCTGAGCATGATGAAAACAGGGATGCGAACGATCGCGGCTTTCTTCAACACCAATCGCATGGTCAAAGAATATACCGATCGCTTCTACATGCCGGTGTATACGCGCCTGCAATCAATCATCGATGATAACTATGGGCGCGACTATGCCGACTGGCGGCAGAAAATCGAACATGTCTGGGATCAAACCCGCGTGATCGATGTCATCAACAAAGAGCGCACGATCAAAGTCGGCGCAAAGGT
The DNA here is from genome assembly GCA_034437755.1 of Anaerolineae bacterium. Classification (GTDB taxonomy): domain Bacteria; phylum Chloroflexota; class Anaerolineae; order Aggregatilineales; family Phototrophicaceae; genus JAUZRW01. Next base: position 9,914 of record DAOTTV010000039.1, read on the forward strand.
CGAAGTGCAAACACTGGTGCATCTGGGGGATTTACGCCCAGAAGATGTCAAAGTCCAGCTATATGTTGGTTCGCTGGATACACGCGGCGACATCGTTGATGGTGTGGCGACCGATATGGCACTCGCAGAAACCCGCGACGACGGTAACTACGTTTTCAAAGGCGAATACAAGTACGAAAATACCGGTGACTCGGGCTTATCCGTGCGGATTGTGCCGCATCATCAGTATCTACACACCAACTTCCAACCGAACTTAATCACATGGGCATGAGCGCAAGCCACGCCTGCGTGATCTAACCCTACAAGACCGCGAGAGAGTGATGCGTCATCGCTCTCTCGTGCGTCAGTGCATCATATAGATTTTAGGGCGAGTGCCTGATAGATGCGCCCTCACCTCATCCCCGCCTCAATCAGATGATCGATGCGATTATGCGCCAGTAATTGCCACGTCTTACGTCCCGCAGTCGGCGTGTAGTGAAAATACGACCAACCGGTATTCTCCGTCTGCACCTGACACATGCGATACATGCCCGTGTTGAAGATATTATCAAAGAGCGCCATCAGCACGCCGCCGTGCGCGACGACATAAACCGTCTGTTTAGGGTGTTTGTTGCTCACATCATGGATGAAGCGCGCCACCCGTAGCCGCAGGTGCATCACGCTCTCACCATCCGCCACCCCGCTGACACGCGGCAAAAACGGCGCTTGATCGGGCGTAGCGTGGCGATCGAACTGGCGCGGCAGGTCGTTTTCCGGTCGTGGGCGACCATCGATGTAGTTGTTGCCAATCTCACGCAGGCGATCATCGAACGCGATGTCACACCCAAGCGCCGCGCTGACGTAACGCGCCGTCTCGCGGGTGCGGCGCATCGTGCTGGCATAGAGGGCATCTGCCTGTCGATTGTGCTTGACGAGCCAATCATGCAGGGCTTGGGCTTGCTGTTCGCCTTTTTCCGTGAGGGATGTATCCATCGAACGTAGCGTCGCGTGATTCTGGACGTTGACGTGGCTTTCGCCATGTCGGATAACGTAGAGTCGCATTGGGTTGCCTTATCGTTTGTGGTTCTTTGGGATTTCGAGTGGTTTTTGTCGCAGGGGATTTGCCCCCGCCCCCCACAAGGTACTATCGTTCCTTGACCTTGTTCATTTTGAACGCTGCGCGTTCAAAAAACCAAAAACTTTTGGTGTTCCCTTGTAGTACTCGACCAATTGAGTTTTTGGAGAAATACTTCAGGGCTTTGCCCTGAAACCCACGAACTTTTTTAAAAGTTCGATCAGAATTTTAAGCGTGAAAAATTTCTGATTTTTTACCATATAAAAGTTTTTGGTGTGACCTTTTTCCAAAAAGGTCACAAGAAATAGCCTCAAAAACTTTTGTGGTCGTGTAGTAACTACTCAGGTCAATTGATTGACGCCAGCT
>DAOTTV010000040.1:0-5886 GCA_034437755.1 Anaerolineae bacterium
TAATGCCGATCCAAACTCGCGGAAGCCCAGCTGGGCATCGGGTGCAGTTGTCGCTGTGCCGCCGCCGACCTGTACAATCGCGCTGTCGCTCACGGGGGCGATGTCGCTCTCGCCTGTGCCAAAGCTGTTGACCGCGATGATTTGCGTCTCGGTCACGGTATCGCCCGTCAGCGTCTCGATGCGATATAACCCGGGGCGGCGCGTATCGCTGAAGGATAACGGTGCGCCCTGTGGCGTTTGCAGGCGATCGGTGCGCCCGTCGGGATGAGTGATGAGGACGCGGGTGCTATCTAGTGGCGGCGTGATGCGGACGATATCGCCCACGCTATAAGTCGTGCCGCTGGCGACGATAGTCGCCGGTGCGAACCAATCGAGCGCGTTGAAGATGAACAGCGGGAAGGCGATCTGTAGCCCGAAGTCGCTCTCGTTGAGGTTGAAGGGCATGACGATCACCTGTTGTCCGGCGCGCGCGCCGGCGATGATGATCGGTCGGCGGTTAGCGGTGGCGATCGTATCCGCCCATGTGATCGCGCTCAACTCACGGAAGCGACGCAGGTTGACGTTCTCCAGATTCAAGAAGGTCGCCAGCGGATGCCCGCGATCGACCAGTTCAATCGGGCGCGTGCGGTCGATCGTTTCGCCAAGGCTAAACAAGGGCGTACTGCGCGGCGGGTTGATAATCAGCATATCGCCCGCCGGCAGGACATCGGGCAGGTAGCCATCGAAGATATACAGATCGTAGGTTTCGGCGGGTAGAGTCGGGTTATCCGCCGACCACTGGAAGGCTTGCACGTCCGGCAGACTGCGTAAGGCTTGCTCAATGAAGAGATTCGCCGCGTCGCTGGCGTAGAGAATGCGGCGCGTCTGGCTCGTATTGGCGACGGTGTAGGCCTGGTTATCGATGTCCAGATGATCGACCACGCGCGCCTCTAGCACCAGTTCGGCGCTGATGGTGGTGTAGGGGCGGTCAATATTAAAGACGAATGATCGCTGGCTATTCGCCGAGACGGTCTGCGTCGTACTCTGCCAGATGTCGCCATCCAGGCGAATCAAGAGCGATACCTCATGGTCGGTCAGGGCGTAATTTTGCACCTGTGCGAAGAGTTGCGGCGCTTGCCCGGGTAGGGCGCGGGCGGCGAGTGCGCTGATGGCGAGATTATCGCGACTGTTGCCGATCGGCACGTAGAGCGGTTGCGGGATATTTTCGGGCAGGCGCGCCGTTGTCCCCACGCCGCCATCGCTGATGATGATCATCTGGAACGCATCCGCGCCTTCCGCACCGGCGGCGGCAAGCGTGAGCGCCGTCTCCCAATCGCCCGGCCCATAGCCGACCTGCGCGTCGCTCACCGTCTGGCGCAATGCGCCGAAATCGTCGGTATAGCTGATGAGTGGCTCGGTGACTTCGGCAACGCGAATGATGCTGATCTCATCGCGCGCGCCGGCGTCTGCTAATATCTGGATGGCTTCGGTCTGCGCTTGTTGGAAGCGCGTGCGCCCGTCGATGTCAGTGGCGCGCATACTCGCCGACGCATCGAGCAAGATCACGGTTTTGCCGGCGGTGATCGTCGGCACGACCTGTGCCGGACGCGCCAGTGCCAGCACCAACAAGGCGAGAATCATCAGCTGGAGGATCAAGAGCCAGTTACGGCGCAGGCGTTGCCACGGCGTGTTGGCTTCACGATCGCGCACCACCTGTTCCCATAAGAAGTTACTGCTAATCACGCGCTCCTGCCGCCGCAGGCGCAACATATACAGCAACAGTATCGGAATCGCGATCAAGCCGCCTAAAAATGCAATCGGGGTTAAGAAAGACATGCGCCTCGCTCAGTTCTTCGCCAACGGTCGCCCGCATTGTATCGCAGGAGTCTAAAGTTTTGATGAACGGCAAGCATCATGGGATGCCGACTTCCGCCCAGACTGGCAAGTGATCGCTGTTGCCGCGTGCAATCACGCGCGTCGCCAGCGGCACGATGCCGGTATCGACAAAGACATAATCCAGCCGTACCACGCGCCAATCGGGCAACCACGTCCGGTTCAGGCGTTGATAATTCTCAAACGTCGTGCCGAAGCCCAGCCCGACGCGCGCGTGGACATCCGTATACTGCGCGGTGATATGCCGATAATCTGCGGTGACATCGCTGGTGTTGAAATCGCCGATCAAGATTGTGTTTGCCCGTGGTGTGACTGTATCCAGCGCGCGCTTGATGTCGCGGGTGCGGCGCTCGGACGTGAAGCCGTCGCGCAGGGTCGGGCGTGAAGGGTGGATGTTATAGACATGCACCGTCGTCCCGTTCACGTCGATCGCCGTGTAGAGGCTAATGACTTCACGCGCTACGCCGTCGATCGCCTGCGAATCGCTGATCGGGTAGCGGCTATAAGTGGCGCGCCCGTCGATGAAACGCTCGCGGATGGTCTCGACGCGGTGCGGGTAGGCATCGCTCAGCCGTTCGCGCAGGGCGCTATGTGCCGCTTCGGTGAGTTCTTGCAGGGCGATGATGTCGGGGTCTGCTGTGCGGATGATGGACTCGATGCTGTCGTAATCCTCGTTGGCGAACAGGATGTTATACGTCAACAGGGTGAGCGTTTGCTCGGGTATGACGGGCGGCGGCGACGGATTGAACAGCGGGGCATAGAAGATCAAGAACGCCAGCACGGCCGGAAATTGCAGGGTGACGCGGCGCGGTTGCCGGAAGATGAGCGCGATCACGAGCGCGACCGGCAAAGGATAGAGCGCACCCGGCAGGAGATTGACGAACAACTCCACCACCCACAGTCGTTCGCCCGTCACCAGCCACAAGCCCAGCAATATACTGCTATACACGCCGAACATATCCGCCAGCACCAACAAGATCAAGCGCGGCAGGCGCAGGAGAAAGGGCCTTGAGCGCACATCATCCGCAGCAGGGGATGTCGTCATTGATGCACCTCAGTACTTCCGCACGATCGAGCGATAACTCGCTGGTTGTCGCGTCTGGATGAACTGATATTCCTCGCGGTTTTTACGCACATCGTCCAGATCGACTTTCGCGATGGCGAAGCCTTCCAGCGGTTCGCCGGTCTCTTCGTTGGTCTTATCGGACATCGACGCGAAAATCTCGCCCCGTGGCCCGATAATCATGCTCTCGCCGCCGAAGGTCAGCGTCACGTCTTCACCCACGCGATTAGCGCCAACGATGTAGACGCTGTTCTCATAGGCGCGGGCACGCATGTAAGTTTTCCACTCGTCGATCTCGGCGGCTTCCCAGTTGCCCATCGCACAGATGATGTCCGCGCCTTCGAGCGAGAGCGACCGCGCTACTTCCGGAAAGGCGAGATCATAGCCCAGCATCATGCCGATATTGCCGATTTCCGTCTCGGCAACGGGGATTTTATAGCCTTCGCGGAATGCCATGCGTTCTTCGCCACGCAGATGCACCTTGTTGTAGACTTCGATCAGTTCGCCATCCGGCCCGACCAGCACCGCCGAGTTATACAGCACCGATTCGACCTTCTCTTTGCTGACCATGCCAAAAGAGACGAAGATGCCGTAATCGTTGGCGCGTTGGGCAATCAGGTTCGACGTAGGGCCGGGGATGCGCTGGGCAATCTCGGTAAAGCGCACGCCCAGCTCGTTGCCACTGGTGATTAATTCTGGAAAGACGATCAGATCGACTTTTTGTTGGGATGCAATTTTGCCAATCATCTCGGACATTTTGACCAGATTCTCTTCTGGCTCCCCGAGTAAGGGCTTCATCTGTGCGATGGCGATGGTGACTTCTCGCATGGCTCTTTTATCCTCAATTTCTAGTTAATGATAACGCGCCTATTTTAACGGGGGCTGTACATTTGTACAACTTGCGTTTTGTGCGATTTATCGCTATAAATCAGGGGACATACACATGATGGGAACCCGACGCGATGCCCAAAATTTTTATTTCGTACCGACGAAGCGACACGCAGGATGAGACGAACCGGCTTTATCCCAAGCTAGCCAACGCCTTCGGTCAGCGCAAGGTCTTTATGGATGTCAGTTCGATCGCGCAGGGGCGCGATTATCGACAAGTGCTGACGCGCAGTGTCACCGAAGCTGAGATTGTCCTCGTGATGATCGGTGATCGCTGGTTAGAGCGCGACGCAGACGGTCGCCGTCGCATTGATGAAGCCGAGGATTGGGTGCGCTACGAAGTGCGCCTCGCCCTCAATCATCCCGGCGTGACTGTGATTCCGGTGCTAGTCAGCGGCGCACAGATGCCCAGTATCGAAGAATTGCCCGATGATCTGGACGATCTCGCCCATCAGAACGCGGCGTATCTGCCAGACGCGAGTGCTGATGACGACCTCGTACAATCGATCAAGACGCATTATGGCGATAACCGCCTCGCGCTGATGATCGGCGCGGTGATCACAGCTGTGGTGGCGGTCGTCCTCATTGGCGGCGTGGTCGTCCTCTTGCAAGCCAACAATCGCAGTGAGCGCGTCGCCATCCAGCAGACGCAAACCGCACGCGCCGATGCCACCCCGCGCCGCGATATTGATAGCGATGGCGATGGCTTCATGGATTGGTTCGAGATTGAGCAGGGCTGGAACCCCAACAGCGTCGATAGCGATGGCGATGGCTTGACCGACGACAAAGAAGTGCTCGTCACCGGCACTGACCCGCTCGACCCGGATAGCGACGACGACGGTATCCTCGACTCCTTTGAAAATCTCGTCCTCTCACAGGTCGAAGTCGAAGATGAAGCGGTCATCAGCGCGCAAGAAGTCATCGCTACGCCCGACGTACTCGCCACGCCCACGCCCGATCGACAGTTGACCGTCACCGCGACGGCGCGTGTGAACGGCGGCAACGACAGTGATGAAATCGTCCTGCCGTCCGGCATTCGCGTGGTTGAACTGCCGCAGGGCTACGCTTACATCGGCGATGCATGGCAAGCCTATTTCACACGTCCGGTCGCTGATGGCGACGTTGAGGGGCGTAGCGGCGGCATCGAGACGCTGATTGTCGATGCGCTGAGTCTCGCCAACCGGACGCTAGACATCGCCATCTTCGAGTTTAACAATCCCGCCATCGAAGCCGCCATCCTCGATGCACACGAACGCGGCGTGCAGGTGCGGATCGTCACCGATGATGAGCACGGCTTAGATGACCGCGATTCCTCGATCCGGCGCTTTGTCGCGGCTGGGATCGAGATCGTCGATGATGATCGCACGGGCTTGATGAATAACAAATTTCTGGTGATCGACAGCTCGCTGGTGTTGACGGGATCGTTCAACTTCACTGAGAACAGTTCCTTCCGCAACAACAACAACGCCATCATCCTCACCGCGCCGGAGGTGATCGACGTGTACGAAGCCGAGTTCAACGAGATGTTCGAGCGAGGGGCGTTCGGGCTTAATTCGCCCGCCGATAACACAGTGCAGACGCGATTCGAGGGCATCGGGTATGAGGTGTACTTCTTGCCCGAGAATCGCGAAGCCGCGATCGCGGCGATCTTGCGCGAGATCACCAACGCCGACGATCGCATCCGCATGATGATCTTCTCGATGACGCGCGACGACATCCCGCGAGCATTGATCGAGCAAGCCAATGCCGGTGTCGATGTCGAAGTGCTGTTCGAGAGCCGCGGCAGTACCACGTCCGCCAGCGCATTACCGCCGCTGTTCTGCGCGGATGTGCCGGTCTTACGCGATGGCGGGCGCGGGATCATGCACCACAAGGTCGTGATTATCGATGACGATACGGTGATAACGGGGTCGGCTAACTTCAGCACCAGCGCCTTCCAGATGAACGACGACAACTTGATTATCATCCGGAGCGCGGGCATCGCGGCGACTTATCTGGAAGAATACGCACGTCTACGCGCGCAGGCGACCGCGCCCACCGTCGCAGACATCACCTGCGAGTGA
>DAOTTV010000041.1:0-60248 GCA_034437755.1 Anaerolineae bacterium
GTCAATGGTTGTTCGTATGGTAAAGATGCCAATCATAGCAAGCGTAATGGTGCGTATTGGAAACTTTGTGGGCAAGACTTCTGGCGGTTTATATCTGGCAATGATGACTTATATATAGAGATTGTTGAGCCACTGGGACGTAGTTCAAAATTGCGTAATCAAGAATTTGACGAAGAATATGCTAAGATCATCAACCGCTTCACGATCCAGTTTGCTCAGAATTTCTGTAAGACCAATGGTGCAATCAACTGGGACAAGCTTGTACAGTTTGTTTCTGCACGCAAAGCAAAAACAGTTTATCCACTTGATAAAAGGTAAATCATGACCCGCATCGGTATTTTTGGCGGGGGGCAACTGGCAAAGATGACCGCCCAAGCCGCCAGCACACTCGATATTGAAACCCTGATCTTTGCCAATAAAGCCATCGAACCCGCGCTGAAGGTCTCACCGCATCATCTCATCGGCGCGTGGGATAATGACGACCTGCTGAAACAATTCACGCAACAGTGCGATGTCGTCACGCTTGAAAGCGAATTCGTGCCGGTCGATATTTTACAGCGCGTAGAGGAACTCGGTACGCCGGTCTATGCCTCATCGGAGACGGTCGAGCAGGTGCGCGATAAGCTAATACAGAAACGCCGGATGCAAAGTGCGGGCATCGCTGTGCCGCGCTTCAAAAAAGTGATGGTCGGGAGCGATATTCTGGAAGCCTCAGTTGAGTACGGCTTCCCCCTGATGCTCAAAGCGCGTACGCTTGGTTATGATGGCTACGGTAATGCGCTGATTCGTCGCGCGCATGACATCGAACCCGCGCTCGAAAAATTGCAGGGGCGCGAACTCATGGTTGAGGAGATGGTGAACTTCGTCCGCGAACTCGCCGTGATTGTCGCCCGTGATGCCGAAGGCAACATTCGCAATTATCCCGTGGTCGAGACTGTTCAGAAAGATAACGTTTGCCACATCGTGCGCTGTCCCGCCGCAATCGACGAAGCCGCCGCGTATCGCGCAACTGAAATGGCAATCGAAGCCGTGAAAGCGATCGACGGCGTTGGCGTGTTCGGTGTTGAGATGTTCGAGATTGCCGATGAAGATGTGCTATTCAACGAGATTGCGCCACGTCCGCATAATTCAGGGCATTACAGCATCGAAGGCATCATTACGTCACAATTCGAGAATCATGTGCGGGCGGTGTTGGGCTTGCCGCTGGGCGATGTCGCGCAGATTGCACCCGCGACCGTCATGATTAACATTCTCGGTGAGCGTGAAGGTGACCCGAATCCCGATGCGGTGCGGAATGTCTTGCAGGTCGGCGGGACGCATGTCCATCTCTACGGCAAGACACAAGTGCGCGTCGGGCGCAAAATGGGACATATCACCGTACTCGGTTATAATACCGATGGTGCGGAGAAGGTCGCGCGCCTCGCACTGAGCAAACTGAATCTGTAGACAAATCCACAGGGACGACGCTTGCATCATATATATCAGGTTTGGACATAATGTAAGGGCTTGCTACAGCGAACCCGTCGCAAAACGGGCGCACTATAAGTTCGCCTTTATATCTATCCTCGATGTTTATCATGTCTGCGTCGTATTGCAAACACACAAGGACAACCCATGCCAGAAAATCCTATCGTCGGTGTCATCATGGGCAGTGATAGCGATATGCCCACCATGCAAGATGCTATCGACATCTTACGCGAGTTCAATATCCCGCATGACGTGCGCGTCGTATCAGCACATCGTACCCCCGCAGAAATGGCAGATTACGCGCAAACCGCCCACGAACGCGGCTTAAAGGTCATCATCGCAGGGGCCGGGGGCGCGGCACATCTGCCGGGGATGGTTGCTGCCTATACGCCCTTGCCCGTGATCGGTGTCCCTGTGAAAAGTAGCGCACTCAGTGGAATCGATTCCTTGTTGTCGATTGTGCAAATGCCGAATGGCGTGCCTGTCGCAACGGTGGCAATTGGTAAGGCGAAGAATGCCGGCTTACTCGCCGTGAAGATACTAGCGACTGCTGATGTGGATTTGCTCGATAAGATGATAAGCTATAAGCAAGAGATGGCGGAAATGTCACGCCGCAAGAATGACACTTTAGAGTATTGAGCGATGCCGACACTCAAATTCTGGAAACCCTATCGCGTGCTGACGCAATTCACCGATGATGACGACGGACGCGAAACCCTTGCCGATTATATCGACGTGCCAGATGTCTACGCCGCCGGACGACTCGACTATGATAGCGAAGGCTTGATGATCCTCACGGATGATGGCGATCTCAATCATCAACTGACACACCCGAAATACGGGCATCCGCGCACCTATTGGGCGCAGGTCGAGCGCATCCCCGATGACGACGCATTAAATCAATTGCGGCGCGGCGGTATCCCGATTAAAAATTACAAGACGCGACCCACACAAGCTGACCTCATCCCCGAACCCGATTTGCCCGACCGTGATCCGCCGATCCGCTACCGTAAGAACGTGCCTGATACGTGGCTCGAACTGACACTGACCGAAGGCAAAAAGCGACAGGTGCGCCGTATGACTGCCGCTGTTGGTCACCCGACTTTACGCCTCGTCCGCGCAAAAATCGGTCATTTGACACTGGATGGAATGCAAGCAGGCAAATACTACGAATTAACGCCACAAGAGCTAGCCATGCTGTGGCACAGTATCCGCGCTAATCGTTCGTGAGAGGCGTGTAGATCAGCAGCGAATCAGTTCGATCCAATAGTGATCGGCGTATTCTGCGAGGAAAGAAAATCGTTGGACTTGCTTATCGAGTGCGATGAGTGTTTTTAGAACACGCGGACGCTTCTCGATGCCCTTATAGACATCACTGGGAGGGAGCAACACACCGAGCGGCATCACGTATTTCACCATGAAGTAGGGCGCGAAAGCGTGTTTGAGTTGGTCAATCGTCGGATAGATAATCGGAAGCGGAGCTTGTGTCTCATCAGCTTGGAAGGTCGTGCCACGCCAACGCCGTGTTGCCGTGTCGAAATCGAAATGCGCCCCATGCCACAGGAACTCCCACAGGCAATGGGGCGACATCAACGCGAACGCTACCACGCGCCTACGCTTGACGCGATCAGCGAGCCACTCGGCTAATTTGCTGAGATCACGCGCACAGTTCACCCCGCCGAAATTTGACAACACGCCATCATAGGCGCGGCCGAACGCATCATCCGGCAAATCGTTGATGTTTAAGGGCTTCACCCGCGCATAGGGCTGATGCGCGAGTTTTTGCCGCGTAATCGCGAGCATCGCCGGGCTAACATCTGTAGCGGTGATGTGGATGCCGCGCCGAGCAAGCCACAGCGCATCTTCACCCGTGCCACAGCCTAGCTCTAGCACATGGTCATCTGGCTTGAACAGATGCCGCAACCGCCAATACACCCGCGCCCGCAAATGGCGACCGATCACCGTCTGGGTAAAATCATCGTCATACGTTGGGGCGAGCGTGTCGAAGGCGGTCATCGGCGCTTCAGTCGTCCTCGCCTTCCATCGAGCTTGCCAGCGTGAAGCCAATCTTCAGCGTCACTTGATAATGCCCGACTTTGCCATCAACGATGTGACCACGTGTTTCGACAATTTCAAACCAGCGCATATTCTCGATAGTCTGCGAGGCAATTTCTAGCGCACGATCGACAGCGGCTTCGATTGATGTCGGGGAAGAACCTGTGATCTCAATTTTTTTGTAAACATGTTGACTCATGGATAGCAAATCCTTATTTTGTGATGAATATTGCTCATGATGATAACAAAGACGAAGACCTCATCAGTTGTGAATCCCATGAGAACTTGTCGAAATCTCTTCGACTGCTACCGTCGCGGATGGATGCACAGGTGTGCCCTGGGTCTCGCGTTCGCCCTGTGTCAGCATCATGCCAACGCGCCCGACGATCGTATTCGCCCACATTTTCGCCTGGCGCACGAGCGAAGCACCGCCGTTTTTGCGCGCACGATTGAGCGCGACTTCGTTCACCATCCAGCGCGTAGCGAAGCCATAAAAGCGCTTGCTATAGCGTCCGGCAACGGTCAAATCACGGTCGGCGTTGTTGATCCAATCGCCATCACGCAGGACATCAGCTTCGACTTCGGCATAATAGGGCGTGCCTTTGATCGGGTAGGCGATGGTCGTCAAGAATACGTCGGGATTACAGATTTTGAGATGATCGACCGTCTCGACAATATCGGCGATGGTCTCGCCAGCGTAGCCCAACATGATGAACATCCCCGCTTCGATACCGTATTTCTGCAATAAGTGCGTCTTTGCCTGCACATCTTCGATCTCGACTTTGCGCTTCATCGCATCAATCACGGTCTGGCTTCCACTCTCGCTCCCGTTCCAGAGGCGATAACAGCCCATCTCTGCCAAGCGCTGAACAATCGCCTCGTCCAGACGATCGGCGCGCGAGATACCCTCGAAGGGAATGCGTACCCCGCGTTCGTCCAGCGCATCAGCGTAGGCATACCACCAGCGATGATTGATGGTCAGCACATCATCGGCATACCAGATCATATCAGGATCGTAGCGCTCTTTGATCCACAGCAGTTCGTCGGCGGCATCGTCTGGCGTGCGGCGACGATGCGTGTTGCCGAACACGCTGTGACTACACCATGTACACGTATACGGACATCCCCGCGCATGAATGACCGAGACTGAGCTTTTGCCGTGATGCGTCTTCCAGATGTGCATGTAGCGTTCGATGTCGATCGCTTCGCGGTCGGGCCAGGGATGTGCGCTCAAATCACGAATCATGGGGCGTGGCGCATTTTCGATCACTGCGCCCTCGCCCCCGCGATAACTGATGCCCTGTATCGCGTCGAGTCCGGTCATGCCATGTTGTGCGAGATGCGGGAGCAACTCGGCGAGCGTTAGCTCGCCCTCGCCCCGCACGATAATATCTGCGCCTTGTGCGAGGTATTGCTCGGCATAATGCGGTACGTCCGGCCCGCCGAGAATCACGGTGCATCCCTGCGCTTTGCAGAAGGCGAGCATCGCCAGTGCCTTGCGTTTGGTCATCATGTTGACGTAAATGCCGACGACTGACGGCCGTTGCTCCATGATCAAGGCTTGAAAGGTCGCCAGATTGCTGAAGGTGCTGTCGAAAACATCGACCGCAAAGCCCTGCGATTTGAGATACGACGAAATATAGAGAATCCCCAGTGGTGGGTAAGGCTTCATGATTTGCTGTTCGTGCGGGTCATCGTACAAAAAATAAGCGTGTGCTAACAATAAATCCATACTCAATCCATCTCTGCTCGGCGCTATCGTTCGAGCGCGCTCATTGTTTTAAAACTACAGTTATCAATAAATCATTCGGGAAGTCGTCGTTGCGATGCTGGATTATGCTGACGATCGTGAAGCCTTTCTCGGCGTAGGCGTTTAACTCTCGTTCTAATGTCTGATCAGCGTGCTCGGTGCGTTTCATCGCGCTCACGAGATTCTGCATGTCGCTCGTGTTGCGGCGTTGCTGGGCGAGTTCTTGTGCGGGTGCGAAGTAGTTCTGCAAAAATAGCGTACGCACAATGTATGGCTCTTCAGGCATGTGGGCTTATCTCACTTGTTCAAATCGTTCATGAATTCATCCAGCGACTTGCGGCGGACGGTCACCGGTGCTTGTAACGTCGGCGGGTCGTCTGCGGCTTTGGGCGATGCACTAGCTTCGAGCAGAGATTGCATCAACTGCTTGAACTCGCCAACGGTCAACTCAGAAATCAGCATATCATCGGTAATCTCGCGCGGGTCATCACTCATGCGGGTTCATCACTTTCGCTATCAATATTGTTCATATTGTATCACCAAATGCCAGCTAGGGCATAAGCTGGACGTTCGCCACATCGGGCGCATCGTGCGGCAATTGTGCCAGCTGATTCAATTTGCGCTCGGCAAGCGGCAGCGTCAGGCGGTGATAGATCATCGACGCGACTTGTCGCAGGTGGGCCCCGCGCAACTGATGCGGCTTCAACAACCAATGCGGTAAAGCACGCCACGTCTTGCGACTGCGATAATCTTTGTGGACGACTTTGTGCAGCTGACGGTAAAACGGTGTCGCAAATGTCCCGCGATAGAGCATCGCCAGATCGTCGCTATCGTACCAGTTCGCACGCCCTAATTCTTGGCGCACGCGCTCATAGAAAGGCGTACCCGGTAGCGGATAACTGACGCTGATGCCGATGTCATCGGGGAGCAAGTCGCGCACCATCTGTAGCGTGCGTTCGATGTCGTCGCGGTTTTCGCCCGTATAGCCGAATTGCAAGAAGAACGCGATGCGGATGCCGTGCGCCTGCAATTGGCGCGTCGCGTCGTAAATCTGCTCGACAGTCGTCCCTTTGTCCATCGCGTCCAATATCTTCTGACTGCCGCTCTCTGCGCCAATCCACACGATGTCAGCACCTGCACGGGCGAGTGCCGGTATCGTCTTGCCGCGCAATAATAAATCAGCGCGGTTCAAGCTCTTGAACGGGATGTGCGCGTCGTATGCGTCCAGTAAATCGGCAAATTCTTCAATCCACTGATCGCGAATACCCATGATATCGTCCATAAACCAGATGTGATCGGGCTGGAAGTTGTCTTTGAGCCAGCGCATCTCTTGCACGACGTTTTCAGGACTGCGACTGTTATATTTCTGCCCCCAAATCGGCTTGGCACACCAGTTACAGTGGAACGGGCATCCCCGCGTCGTGACCATATTCATGCTGAAATAACCGTGATGCTGATACCAGATCGCGCGATATTTGTCTTTATCGACCAGATCCCACGCGGGGAAGGGCAAATCATCCAGCACGCGAATCACAGGGCGCGTCGGCGTTTTGATGACTTGACCATCGTGCAAGTACGCCAGCGATTGAATCTGATACAGGTCGTTCTCTATCGGCGTATTGCCGACGGCGGCCGTCGCCTCTAAATAGCCGATCAACTCTGCCAGCGTCTCTTCGCCTTCGCCCAATAGCACATAATCAGCATCATGCGCGAGATACAAATTCGCCTGGTCGGTCATATCCGCACCGGCGACGATCACGATACAGCCCTGTTGCTTGGCATAGTCAATCATCTCGATCGCGGCATCGCGCATCCGCAACAGCGACATCTTACTGAGATAGTTGAAATTATCCTCGAAGATCACAGCGTATGTGGGTTGGTGCTGGGCGACTGCTGTCTGCCATTCGGCTGTTGTGTGTGCCAGCATCGCGTCAAACAGCGCGACATCGTAGCCCCGCTCGCGCATGTATGCCGCCGCGTACAGCGTCCCCAGCGGCGGATAGGGTTGCATGGCTTGCCATAATTTCTCGTCGAAGCGCAGGTAGTAAGATTGTCCAAAAAGTATATCGACCATAATAGCCCTAGAAGAAAACTATCGTGTGTGTGATGCGTTGTGCCGATGGATATCGCTGTAAAAGTTTGCCACAGCGACCCCGTGATACGACAGGCGTACTAGAAAAACCAGAAGCGCTTGCCCTGTGGCAATGCATCGACCTCAAGCCCCGCTTCTTTGAGTCTACAACGATGCACCTGACGCGCAAGCCTGATATGCATCCGTTTTTCGATTCCATCGACAGTGCAGGCGACGGTTTGCACATGTGGGAACTGCGCCATCAGGTCAGGTTCGCCAATCTGCGGCATGCCCTCACGTAAGATTAAACCGATGGCATCACGCCCCAAACCTGATTGGGGCATCGATAATTGTATATCTGCATAAGAATCCCGATCGAGATTGCCAACACCGGGTATCCCTGCTATTTTCGCCGCCCGAGGCGCGGTAGCTTCGTCTAAAATATTCGTATCGACGGCATTTCGGCGTGCAACTTTTACTTCTTGATGTAAATCACCGTCTGCTGTGAGCCGTGAATCGCTTCCGATGGCGACATCTATACCTGCATAAATCCAACGGCGGGCATGAATAGTCGCGCCCAAGAGATACTGATTCGTTGATGGACACCACACCACCCCCCGAATGATCGGTGCCGCGTCCGCGATATCCTCCGGTGTCATGCCGACCCCATGCACGATGACTGTATTCTCACCCACGCAACCGAGCTTTTTTAAACGCTGATATTCGCCCCGTGCGACCTCATCCGTGCCTTCTGCCAGATGAATGAACCACGGCGTATCTTTCGGCGTGCGCTGATATGACCGTTGTATATCATGGTCGCTATCGAAATGTAACGAGTGCGACCAACCATAATGCCGTAGCACACGCACCGGAAAATCACGGCGGAACATCTCGCGGTATTTTGCCCCGTGATGAATAACTGTCAGTGCACCGCACAGTAAATTCTTGATGCCACCGATCAACAGCTGATCCCATATTGGATAATTGCGGAGTGTCCTGTAGGGGTCGTCATTCAGTCGCGCGTTCACATCTTCACCCCATTGATGCGCGTTAGCGTAGACCTCACGAAATTTTGTGCGCGGGTAATGATTCAGGTCGAGATGGTCATGCGCGTTCACCAAAGCCGGGTAGACTGTATAGCCCTCTAAATCGACTTCGAGCGCGTTATTTGGCTTTTGCGCGACGATGCGCCCCTTGTGGACGAATAAATCACCATCAGATGCATGAGACGTGTTATATTGTTCATCGCGTTGCCATATCCGTGCATTTTTGATGTGCAAGGGACGACTCACGGATGTGCCTTGTATACTTGCACGAGAAAAGTCATAGTGGTTTCTTCGCTGATGTCCATATCACCGTCGAAATACTCATCAACAGCCATCAGCACCGCGTCGACTCCCTGTTGCCACAGGTCATCATCCATCAGCCACGTACTCGACCACTGTCGCTCTTGGATGCGCTCGATAAAATCACCGATGCGATTCTGATAGGTGAAGTCATAGCCGTATTCGCCGATTTGCTCCCAGCCCACGGCTTCGATATGATCGTCTGTATGATCCCACCGCCGGACGCGCTGTTTGCTATGCTTGGTAATTTGATTCCACACGTCAATCACGCGCTTCAGTTTGTCTGATGTCCCGCGCTTATTCCGCATGTGTAAGAAGCGTCCATCAGGCTTGACGACCCGTTGCACCTCGCGTAAGACGCGCTCAGGATCAGGCACGAGGTGTAAAACGTGCGTGATGTACGCCGCGTCGAACGTATCGCTTGCGTAGGGCAGATGATGCGCGTTCGCCTCTGCCAGATGAATCGGTTCGTCGCTCTGCTTCGTGCGTAGTTTGTTCATCATCCCGCGTGAAATATCCAGACCCGTGATGCTGGCGACATGCGGCGCAAGCGGTAAGGCGATGCGTCCTGTGCCGATACCGATTTCTAGCAAGCGACTCTGTGGGTTTAGCGCGGCAACATCCGCGATGTGCGCCCCGACTTCCGCCGCGACTCCATCGGGAAAGCCGCGCGTCTGGTCATAATAGGGTGTCGCTCGATCAAAATTTACAGATTGTTCGACCATGTAATGTGTCCTTATAACAAAAGGGCGTGCTATCGTGTGCCCGCGGGTTCGCTGTAGCAAACCCTTACACAACATCTCTCGCCAACAACTAACTGCGGGTTATGGGTGGTTGACCAATTTAGTTTTTGGTTAAATTCCTAAAGGGCCTTGCCCTTTAAACCCACCAGCTTTTGCAAAAGCTTGAACAAGGTCAAGGAACGACAGTTCCTTGTGGGGGTGTGGGGGCAAAGTCCCTGCAACAAAAATCACACGAAATCCCAAAGAGCCATGATACTTAAATATCCTGATTCAACGATGGGATGCTGTCCACGGCATCATCCCCGAGCTTGTCGCGCAGTTTCTTACGCAGTTTCGGCGTTTCCTCGCGCCATTTTGATTTTAATTCTTCCTGTGTGGCGCGTTTGCCATCCCCCGCATGAGTTAACATGCCTTTGGCGTGCGTCGGTGCTGATGTAATCAGGCGTTGCACGGCTTCGGCTTCACATTCGGGGCACTCGGGCTGAGGCGCATTCATGCGATGCCGCGCTGTAAATTCATAGCCGCACACGTCACAGCGATAATCATAAACAGGCATGAGATTATTCTCCAACATATCGACAATTATACACTCATTATAACGCGATATTGTTGGCGTGATGTTAATCTACTCCAAGCGAATACGCGGATTCAACAGCGCGTATAATAAATCCGCCACCAGATTCGCCAGCGCAAACACGAACACGATAATCACCGTGATCGCCTGTAGCACGGGGATATTCTTCTGTTGTACCGACGCGACCAATTCTGACCCCATGCCGGGATAATTGAACACTTCCTCAATGACGACAATCCCGCCCATCAGCCAACCTAAGCTAATCGCAATCACGGTAATTGTCGGCAAGAGCGCATTTCGTAGCACATGCTTGACGATCACCGTGCGCCGCGATAAGCCCTTGAGCGTTGCTGTACGCACGTAAGATTTTTTCAGTTCATCGATCATACCAGCGCGGGTCATGCGCGTGACGTAGCCAATCAGCACGAAACTCGCGGTAATCGCTGGCAAGAGCAAAATCCGCAACCAATCGAACAACGACATATTATCGCGTATCGGTTCCGCGACATTGAACCAGCCCAAGTTCAGCGCGAAGATGTTGATTAGAATCAAGCCCGTGACGAACTCCGGCAAGCCGACGACTGATAGCGAAAAGACCGAAATCCCGTTATCGACTGCCGAGCCTTCTGTGAGCGCCGCGACGATGCCCAGCAAAATCGACAGTGGAATCGTGATGAGCAGGGTTAAGCCGGCAAGCCGCATCGAATTGACAAAACGCTCGACCACGAGCGAGCGTACCTCAGGATTGCCGCCGATATACGATGTGCCCCAATCACCCGTCATGAACCCGCCAAGCCACGAGATGTACTGCACCGGAATGGCCTCATCAAGTCCGAAGCGCTGGTTAAACGTCGTGATGGCTTCCGGCGAGGCATCGCGCCCCAGCACAAGCCGCGCAATATCGCCCGGGAGCAGTTGCGTCAGCGCAAAGATGATGATCGACGTGATAAACAGTGTCAGCAATAGTGTCAGTGACCGGCGTAAGATGTAACGTCCCATTAAGCCTTTTCCTCTTCTCCTGCGCTATCACGAGCCTGATTGTGAGTTTGTAGGCGTATTAATTCATCCAATTCAATGTGACACCGGATTTGATGACCGGCACTTGTGCGGCGGGTCGGCGGGTCTTCATCGACACAAATATCCCCCAGAAAGCGCGGACAGCGCGTGTGGAAAGGGCATCCGGTCGGCTTATGACGCGGGCTGGGTACGTCGCCTTCAAGCCGGATGTTGTCGTTTTTCTGCTGGGGATCGGGCAGGGGAGTCGCGGCGAGGAGCGATTCAGTATACGGGTGCATCGGCATGTTATACACATCATCCGACCGTCCCTGCTCCATGACTTCGCCCAGATACATGACCACGATCCAATCGGCCAGATAATGGATCACTTCTAAATCGTGCGAGATGAAAATATAAGACGCGCCGTGTTTCGCCCGCAAGTCCTTGAGCAAATTGAGAATCGTCGCCTGTACCGAGACATCCAGTGAGGATGTCGGCTCATCGGCGATGATCAATGCGGGATTCGCCACGAATGCGCGCGCAATGGCGACGCGCTGTTTCTCGCCGCCACTCAATTGACTGGGAAAGCGCGTGGCATACGCGGGAGTCAAGCCGACGGCGCTCAGCACATCATCAACACGCGCTTGGACATCGGCGCGGGTCACATCGTCTTTGCTCAACAGGCGATACGTGCGCCCGATCGTCTGCCCGACTGTTTGATACGGGTTCAGTGCATCGTTCGGATTCTGGAAAATCATGCGGAGTTCGCTCATCGCTTGCTGATCGCGCTCGCCCAGTTTCAGGCTCAGCGGTTGTCCCAGCAGTTCGATCTGCCCCTCATCCGCCGTGATCAGCGCGACAATCGCCCGTGCCAGCGTCGTCTTGCCACTGCCGCTCTCGCCGACGACACCGACGGTCATACTGCTCTCGACATCGATCGAAATATCATCGACGGCTTGCACGTACACTTCTTCTTCGCCCATCAAGCGATCGAGAAAGTTATACTCGCCGAACTGCTTCTTCATGTCATGCGCGGATAGAATTTGCTTCTGCTGGGTCCGGCCTTCTTCAGAGATTCCCTGTGGCTTGTTGCGTGGGATGATCTCGCCCGCGTGTATCTCCTCCCAGCGCCAGCACCGCCCCAAACGCCCGTCGAGCGTGGGGGTGAGGGGCGGCTTCTCAGTACGACATTTGTCGATCACAACCGGACAGCGATCGGCGAACACACACGCGCCCGATCGCTCGGCAAGTGAGGGCGCGACGCCGTCAATCGTGCTGAGGCGGGCATTGTCGCTGTTGCGGGTGGTGGGCAAGCTCGCTAGCAAGCCCGACGTATACGGGTGCAGGGAATCCGCGAATAAATCCTCCACCGGTGCACTTTCCATGACTTCGCCCGCGTATAGCACCGTCACATAATCGCACATCTGTGCTACCGTGCCCAAATCATGCGAGACGTAGAGCGCGGCGGCTTGCTCGGTCTTGATCAGATCGCGCACGAGATCGAGAATGACTGCCTGTGTCGTCACGTCGAGGGCGGTTGTCGGTTCATCGAGAATCAGTAACTTGGGGCGCGTACTCAGCGCCATCGCAATCATAACGCGCTGTTGCATACCGCCGCTGAGCTGGTGCGGATACCGTTTGAGGATTTGCTCAGGATCAGCGAGTTGCACGTTTTCCAACGCTTTGATAGCAGTGTTCTGCGCTTCTTTTTGCGATAACCCCAAATGCAATTGGGTGATTTCGATCATTTGCGTGCCGATTGTCATCGACGGATTGAGCGAGTCAAGCGGGTTCTGTGGCACGAGGCTGATATGTTGCCCCCAGACCGACCGCATCTCGCTGATGGGCAAATGGGCAATATCACGCCCATCGAACAGAATCTCGCCACTTGAGATGCGCGCATTCTCGGCAAGGTAGCGCATCATCCCCAGCCCTAATGTCGATTTCCCGCTCCCGCTCTCGCCCACAAGGCCGTGAATTTGAAGTGGGTTAATGCTCAGATCGACGTTACGAATGGCGCTAAGCCACTCATCTTCAATACGATAATCAATGGATAAGTTGTGCGCGGCAATTACAGGTGTTGTCATAAGATATTGGTCTCTATTCTGCTTCATTACGGAGTACACGGCGCAAACCGTCGGACATGAGGTTGATGCTGATGATAAGAATCGCAATCGCGCCAATCGGGTAAAACATCGCCCACGGGGCGCTTTCGATCGCATCGCGGGCATCGAAAACCATCCGCCCCCATTCTGGCGAAGGTGGTTGGATACCTAGCCCCAAAAAGCCCAGCGAGGCGACGAGGAAAATGGCGTATGACAAGCGAAGCGAGGCTTCAACCACTAATGCGGGAAGCACGCTCGGGAATATCTCGCGGAACATGATATAAAACGGCGCTTCACCGCGTAACTTAGCGGCTTCGATGTACCCGCTATCGCGCACATTCAATGTTGAACTACGCACGACGCGTGTCACAATCGGCATGTATAATAACACGATCACCAGCGTTAGGCTGATGTTGGTCGCGCCGAAAGTGTCCACCAGTTGTCCGAACCCGATGATCTCGCTATTGCGTAACAGGGGGTCGATGGTAGCGATCATCACCAGTGCCAGTACCAGCGCCGGAATTGATAATAGGCTATCCATCACGCGCGATAGCACCTCGTCAATCCAACCGCCATAATACCCGCTGACCAAACCGATCAACGTTCCGAGTAGTACGGCGAGGCTGGTCGCGACTGCCGGCAAGCCGATTGTATCGCGTGCGCCCCACAGAATCCGGCTGAACACGTCGCGACCGCGGCTATCCGTCCCCATGATGTAATCGGTTGTAGGCGGGCCATTACGCAGGGCGCGACGATCGTCCCCGCGCTGGATTTCGTCGAAGTCATAGGGCGCGATGCTCGGCCCGATAAACGCCAACCCGATGAAGATAAAAACGATAATCATACTCACAAATGATAGCGGACGCTTTGCCATCTGTGAGAAAAAATCGGCAATATTGTGTCCATATCGCACTAGAAAATGCGGAGTCCCGAAGGACTCCGATGTTGGTTGGGTCGCCATGAGCGTTACTTACATGCCTTCACCGAGTGTCACACTGTCGAGATCAGTACGACCGGGGAAGGAGTGCATCTCTAGCCCGCTGACCTCGCTCGTGTAAGCACCGTGGAAGGGACGGAAGAAGGGGATAATCACCGGGCCTTCTTCGACGAAGATCTCACCGATTTCTGCATAGAGTGCCTTGCGCTCTTCGGTGTCAGCCGTCTGCGAGGCTTCTGCCGACAAGCGGTTGATTTCTTCATTCGACCAGTGCGCTTCGTTGAAGGGTGCGCCCGTCGTATAGGCGACATTCAGATACTCTTGCGGTGTCGGGCGCGATCCCCAGCCCGTGAGACCGAGATCAACCTCTAGCCATTCGCCTTCACCATAGTAGATCGTCTCTTGGCGCACGATCAAGTTCACGTCGATGCACCCATTTTGCCATTGCTGTTGCATGAACTCTGCCAGCAGGGGATAGCCGAGCGCGTCCACCACGTAGAAGTCAATTTCCAGCGTCGGCGTGTCGCCATCCAGCGTCACCCACGGGTTATCGGGGGTCTCGGCGGCATATTCAGCCAGCAGATCGCAAGCGCGTTGCGGATTGTATGCCAGTGTCTCTGCCGGCGTGTACAGCGGGCCGTAGACCGGGCCGATCGGGTCGTTGTTACCGACTGTGCCTAAGCCATCCAGCACATCCAGATTGAGCAATTCGCGGTCGGTCGCGTGTTTAAACGCCTGGCGCACGCGCACATCTTCGCCGAGATGCCCGGCGTCCGAACGCAGGCGAATCGCCGGATGCCCGTTCGATGCAACCGATGTGACGGTGATACCGTCCTCGCCTTGCAAGTTCGGGAGCAAGTCATCTGGAATACGCATGATGAAATCAACCTGACCACTGCGAAGCGCGTCAACCTGTGTGCTGGGGTCTCCGATGAAAATGAACTCGATCGCGTCCAGTGCCGGCACATCGCCCCAGTAGTTGTCGTTGGTTGTCAGGATCAGGCGTTCACCAGCGTCGAAGTCATCCGCGCTCGCCAGCTGGAAGGGGCCCGTCCCGTTGAAGGTCTCAACGCCTTCTTCAATGCTGTTGGGGGTCTCTAAGCCCGCGGGTAAAATTGCCGAGAAGCGCGACGCAACCCCGAACAAGAAATCAGCATTCGGCTGATCGAGCGTGAACACCACTTCGTAATCGTCCCTTGCTTCGACGGTAAATGCCGCTTCGGTGATGGCGTTGCCTTCATCATCTTCGCCGACCACGTTTTGACCGAGTAAGCCCATGGCGGATGAGCCGACATCTGCCAGACGATCGAAGGTATAGACGACATCGGCAGATGTGAAGTCGCTTCCATCGTGGAAGGTCGCATTTTCTACCAATTCAAATGTATAAGTTAAGCCATCATCGCTGATTTCCCACTCTTCCGCGAGGCTGGGAACAAGCTCGCCATTGGGCCGTAATTCCACCAGATAATCATAGATGTGACGACTGATAATCACTTCGTGGTCGTTCGTCCCCAATGCTGGATCCAGCGTCAGGGGTTGCGGCATGCCAACTTGCAAGACATTGCTCTCGGCATCGTCCTGTGCTTGCGTGCCAAAAGCGCCCACGATCAAAATAAGCATACTGGTTACCACCAGCATGAACATCCACTTACGTTTTGTAAGCATCTTTCCTCCACCAATATGTGAATATATATCGTGATAAAATATCACGCTTGACGCTGTTAGCAATATGTCAGGTCGTCACACAACCTTCTGTAAGCTAGCTTACAGAACGCCCAACATTGCCGAAAAGCTGTTCGCTTCTATTGCGCTTCTAATGGTTGAATCGTCAAAAGGGCATCATCGGCTTGCACAGTATCGCCGACGGTATAGCGCAATTCTTCGATTGTGCCATCGTAAGGCGCGGTGATGCGATGCTCCATCTTCATCGCTTCCATGACCAGCAAAACATCGCCCTTGCTCACATCCTGTCCGGTTGTCACATGGACGGCAATCACCTGACCCGGCATCGGCGATACCAGCGATGTCTCGCTGTCGCCGACGGTCTGCGGCACGGGTAACGGCGTTTGCCAGCGCAGGGACGTTGTGCCTGCCAGCGTATGTAACCACCACACATCCTCGCGATTAACTAGCGTTATCTGCTGGCGTTCGCCATCGACGACCAGCGTCATGTCGCGCCCGTCATAGGCGATGCGTTGTACAGCGTGTGTGGTATCGCCGATCAACGCGCTGAAGTGTCCGTCTTGCGCGTGAGGGATGAGTTGAACGGGATAGCGCATGTCGCCACGCGAGAACGTATGCTTAATCGGACGATTAGCGTTGTTGCGCCAGTGTGAGCGCGTCCCGTGCTGTGCCAGCGCCAGCGCGATCAACACCCGACTCGTGACAAGATCAGCATCGGGCATCAGATCAGCGTGATCGTCCAGAAACTCGGTGCTGATACGCCCCGCGACATGCTCAGGATGGGTGACGACGCGCCGTAGAAAGTCGATATTATGGCGCATACCGAGGCATTGTACCCGCGCTAGCATGTGGTCGAGCTTGCGTAGGGCTTCAGCCCGTGTGCGCCCATGGGCGATCACTTTGGCAATCATCGGGTCATAATAGGGCGAGACCGTCGTCCCGGATTGTACACCCGCATCAATCCGCCCCTCATCCGGTATCTGCCAGTGTAAGATGTCGCCCGTCACCGGCAGAAATTGATTAGCTGGGTCTTCGGCATAGATGCGCGCTTCGATGGCGTGTCCCACCGGCGCTAAGTCATCCATCATCATGCCAGCGGCGAGGGCGATATCTGCCAGCGACGTGCCCTCGGCAATCTCGATCTGCCAGCGCACTAGATCAATGTCGAAGATCATCTCCGTCACCGGATGCTCGACCTGCAAGCGCGTGTTCATCTCCATGAAGTAAAACTGCTTGTCGGCATCCATCAAAAACTCGATCGTGCCGGCATTGCGATACTGCAACTGCTCGGCAACTGCTAAGGCGGTGCGATGCAGGTCAGCCCGTCCGCGATCGCTGAGGGTGCTGGCAGGGGCTTCCTCGATGATTTTCTGGTGGCGGCGCTGGATGCTACATTCGCGTTCGCCCAGCACGAGGACGTTGCCCTGATGATCGCCGACGATCTGCACTTCAATATGGCGCGGCTTGACGAGCGCCTGTTCGAGCATCAGCGTCTCATTGCCGAAGGCTTGGCGTGCTTCGCGGCGGGCGGCAGTCAGCGCATCGGGCAGGGCATCGGCGGAAGTGACGAGGCGCATCCCTTTGCCGCCACCGCCCGCAGTCGCCTTGACCATGATCGGATAGCCGATGTCCTCTGCCGCTGCGATCAATGTGTCATCGCGCTGGTCATCACCGACGTAGCCTGCCACGTAGGGGATGCCGTCGAGATGTGTCTTGGCGGCTTTCTTATCACCCATGAGCGTGATCGTCTCAGGATCAGGCCCGATCCAGATCAAGTCAGCATCGCGCACCGCCTGCGCGAAGTCAGCATTTTCTGCCAGAAAGCCGTAACCCGGATGTACAGCGTCGGCGGTTGCTTGGCGGGCGGCGGCGAGGATGGCGGCGATGTTCAAATAGCTATCTTGCGCTTCGCTCGCGCCAATATGTACCGCAACGTCGGCCTGCTGAACGTGGCGTGCGTCGGTATCCGCAGTCGAATAGACCGCAATGGTTGTGATGCCCATCGCGCGGCACGTCCGCATAATACGACAGGCAATCTCGCCCCGATTGGCGATCAACAAACGCTGAATCATGACTCGTCCCCCCTAGCCCAATTTGGTTTGCGTTTTTCCATGAACGCTGATAGCCCTTCCTGTGCTTCGTCGCTAGCACGCAGACGATTGAGCAAATTCGCCCGATAGCCGACGCTGTCATCGAGGGGCCTATCGCGCACTTCAAAGATCAGTTCCTTGATGGCGGCAATCGCGTGAGGCGCACAGTAGCGGATTTCGTCGAGTTCATACTGAAGCGCGAGATCAATTTCATCGGCAGGGCAGGCGACATGCACGAACCCGTACTCATGGGCGCGTTTACCGTCGAAGCGTCGTCCCGTCAGCATCAACTCGCGCGCCCGTGCGAAGGTCACGCGGCTCAACACATAGGGCGAGATATACGCTGGCGCAACCCCCAGGCGGACTTCGGGCAAGCCGAACTCAGCATCGTCGGCGGCAATCGCCACATCGCTGACGCAGACCAAACCCAACCCCCCGCCGAGCGCCACGCCTTCCACCCGCGCAATCACGACCTGTGGCGCTTCGTTGACGGCACGGAGCATGACATCGAGATTGTGCGCGCTCTCTGTCGCTGGCACGCGTTTATCGCGCATCTCTTTGATGTCGCCCCCCGCACAAAATGTCCCTTCTGCGCCCGTCAGCACGATCGCCCGTACTTGTCGATCCTCACGCAATTGCTGAAACACGTCCGTCAGCTCAGCAACCATCTTAAAGTTCATTGCATTTTTCTTCTCAGGGCGATTGAGTGTAATTGTCACGGTGAAATCGTGGCTTTCGACCAGTAATGTCTCTAAATCTACAAACTCTGTCACGAGTTTTTCCTTTTCCATATGATATGAGTAACAAATTCGGCTCTTTGGGATTTCGCGTGGTTTTTGTTGCAAGGACGTTGTCTCCACACCCCCACAAGGAACTGTCGTTCCTTGACTTTGTTCATTTTGAACGCTATGCGTTCAAAAAAGCAAAAGTTTTTGGTGTTCCCTTTTTAAAAAAGGGAACAAAAAGAGCTTGACCATGTAAGATACGAAAGAACCACAAATTCTTGACATAATCCGTTTATCGTATTCTAGCGTATCTACTTCTGTTTGGCAGAGACACTTATCAGCAGTTTAATTGTTGATAGATTAGCTAAATTTTACTAACTTTATCGAGATTGCTTTTCATTATTTGCATAAAGCAATATAATGAGGGCTATATCATGCGATTAATACTACAATGAGCCTTATGCCAACAAATAAGATTAATACCAATTCTGATACGAATACAAAGCACGAATTAGATGGCTTGCGCGCCCTGCAACACTTCACGACGAAGACCTATACGCTCGTCGATCAACAGCGCGATATTGCTATCAGTCAGGTGGCATCCGCCTTCAAGAGCGCACTCCGCTGTGATAACGTGATCCTCATGTTGCTCAACGAGACCGATGCCAATCTCGAAGTCGCTAGCTCGCAACCGCCACAACCCACATTACAACATTTTGCGCTCAGCACGTACAATCTCGACGACACAGCGATCCTCAAGCAAGTGATGAATGGCGCTATCGTAACAGTCAACCCCCAGAACGCCCGTCAGGACGAACAGTTTGAAATCATGTTTGAAGTCACGGGCAGTCAACATATGTATCTCATGCCCTTGCGTCTACAAGCGGCCTGCTTCGGCATCTTGGTCGTCTATCAGGATGATGATGCCACGCTCTCGGACGCACAACAACACCAACTACAAACTCTGCAACCCGCGGTATCCGATGCTGTCAACCGTATCTTGAAGCAGGCGACAGTCCAAAAGCAACTGAAAGACTTCCGTCGTGAGAACGAAATTTTCGCCCGCATTGATGAAGAACTGAGCAAC
Source organism: Anaerolineae bacterium (assembly GCA_034437755.1). Classification (GTDB taxonomy): domain Bacteria; phylum Chloroflexota; class Anaerolineae; order Aggregatilineales; family Phototrophicaceae; genus JAUZRW01. The sequence goes on from DAOTTV010000041.1 coordinate 19,630, forward strand.
ATCACCGAGTTGAACTACGTCTTCAACATGATTATGGATTGGGCGTTACGCTTTACCAATGCCGATGCCGCCGGTCTCGCGCTCTACAACCGCGAGACCGATACCCTGCGCGCGATGACCAACTACGGCTATCCCCCCGATACATTCCAGACGGGCGAAGACCTGCCCGAAGAGCGCGGCGGTATCTCTCTGCGCGTGGCACGGCAGGGTGTCAGCGAGATTGTGCCCGATGTGACACAGGACAAAAACTACGTCGCCGTTACATCCAATATGCGAACACAAATGACCGTGCCAATCATGCGCGAAGATCGTGTGATTGCTGTGCTGGCACTGGAGAGCAAACGCTTCAATGGTTTCACCGATGCTCACATGGATTTTGTACGCAAGCTCACCAATCGCGCGGGTATCGCGGTTGATAATGCGCGGCTCTTTGCCGAGACCCAGCGCGAACGCGAGAAACTCGGTTACATCCTGCGTAACATCGTCGATATTGTAATCGTCGTCGACTCTGACCATCGCCTCGTCTTGCTCAACCACTCGGCGCGGTCGGCATTTCGTCTAGCGATGAACAGTGATTACGTCGGACGCTTGTTCAGTGACGTGATCGCCAACGCCAAGCTACAGGAACTCTACACCGATGCCGCCGAGAGTGGCGAGGTAACACACGGCGAAGTCCTGATCGGCAATGATAAAGCCTATCACGCCAGCATCAATCATCAACCTGAAGTCGGGCAAATTATCGTCATGCACGATATTACGCACTTCAAAGAGACGGATAAGCTGAAGACCGAATTCGTCGCGACTGTCTCGCACGACCTCAAACAACCGTTATCATCCATGCGCGGCTATCTCGATCTCTTGCAAATGGCAAATGACTTCGACGAGCGATCGCTGAAATTTGTCGATAACCTGGGCTTCGCTTTCAAGAACATGCAAGCCCTGATTGACGACTTGCTCGACATTGCGCGTATCGAATCGGGCCTCAAGCTCAATCTGAAATCGATCGAACTGATGCCGATTTTGCAACGGAGTATGCGTAACGTGCAACATCGCGCTGACGAGAAATCGATCAAAGTGGTGACCGATATCCCCGCGCCCTTGCCACAGATCAGCGGCGATGTCTCGCGCTTAGAGCAGATTTTCAACAATTTGATCGGCAATGCAGTCAAGTACACGCCACCAGAAGGCACAGTTACCATCAAGATCGAAGTCCGACAGAACACGCTTCGCGTCTATGTGGTCGATGATGGTATGGGCATCGGTGCGGAAGATTTGCCACACATTTTCGAGCGTTTCTATCGCGTGCGCCGTCCAGAGACCGACAGCATCGACGGCACGGGCTTAGGATTGGCGATCGTCAAATCCTTGATCGAAGCGCATCAGGGCAAGATTGACGTTGAGAGCGAACTCGGCAAAGGCTCGACCTTCCGCGTGACTCTGCCACTCGCATGATGGATGCGTCCACTAGTGGGGCGATCGTGTCGCTAGTCGTCCCATGGCATGTAAAGCAACGCGCCGGCGAGTGATTTTCCGAGCGGATCAATGCGCGTCGAGCGCGTGCCACCCCCGTCTAATGCGCGGTGGCAGACGAAGTTCAAGGCTTCGATGTTATCCAACTCGTAGCGCACGATATCGCCCTGCACCAGAGCGCCCAGATAGGCTTGCACGCGCTCTGCCGAGAGATGCGCTTTGATCTCAGCATAGGCGGCGCTATCGCGGGCGATCACGCTGATATTAGCGATGTCGCCCTTATCGCCTTCGCGCCCGATGGCTAAATCATACAGTCGTTTCGTCATGGATGCACCCTCCTAGTGTTTGATTAAATTGCTAAAGGGCTTTGCCCTTTAAACCCACAAGTTTTTGCAAAAGCTCAACCAAAACTTTCACAGATTGCTTTTTCAACTCGATTGAGTTGAAAACGAATGGTTTCAAAAGACGTAAGCCTTTTGCAGGGTGTGGGACAGCGTCCCACTTTGCACAACGTTTACACATGAGCCAAAACTTTTAGGGTCATGTACTAGAGCAAGGTATGATTCTCTTGATCGACATACAGCACCGCGATCCGCGCCCCAACACCGGGATACCGTCGCCCGTCTGGTAAGCGTTGTGCGGGATAACGCAGGTCAACCGTATCAATCACGCGCTGATTCTGTGGGGTGATGATGCGATAGGTGATGCGCGTGGTGACGGTCGTACTCAGGTTGAAACTCGGTTGCGTGTCGCTGTGGATGATCTCGCCGTATAGAATATGACCGTGCGTCGCCAGTCGCCGCCAGCGCAGGTGCATTGCCAGCGAGAGATACGCGCAGACCAGCCCCCCAACCAGTAACTGAACTGGCAACATCAAGCGCACGCTGTACCCCGCCCATGACACCAGCGCGACAATCAGCACAATCAAGGGCAGGGCAATCAGCAGAAACAGCATCGCAAAGTAGCGAAGCGTGTAAGCGATTGTGATCGGGGTGATCGATTGCACTTGACCCGTGATAATCGGTTTGTTCTGTGAGTTGAACAGGAAAATATTGCGCATATACGGAAATAAAGCCATCACTCTACCACCAGATAGTCGATCTGCGGCGTGACATGCGCGCGATCGATCAAGGTCGGGAATAAGCCGAGAATCGCGCGCGGGCGGGCGCTGATCGTCGTGCCGGAGATGCTCATACCGGCAGGCCCGCTCAAGCCGTGCGTCATCATGCGGCGTACCGCTGTTTTCAGCGTGCCTTCGTCCTGCGCGGTGAACATCACCCGAATCACGAGTTCGAGCGGGTCGTCGGGCAATTCAGCAATTGCCCCGTACAGGCTGTTTGCCCCTAGCAGGCTATAAGTCACGCGTTCGATTGGTAAATCCTCCCATGTATGGGCGATCATCGTCTGTAACTGCTCGTACTTCTTCCACGCCTGTGGATACCCTACCGTGAAGATCAACTCGCGCATGTAGCCTTCCATGCGTCCCATGCTCAGTTTGAGCTTGTCTGGTCGTGGCTTGCCCGTCACGTCGCTGATGCGTACCTGATTATCGCCGCGATCATCTAATTGGAGTGTCGTAAAATCAGCGATGACATCCGGCGTGATGTAATGCGCGGGGTCGTGGACTTCGTACAGCAATTGCTCCTTTACCGTCCACTGGTTGACGATGCCGCCCATCTCCAGCACATTGGTAAGCGTGAAATCGCCATCCGCATCGACATGAGCAATCGGATAGCCGAGTCGGTGTAAATCGGTGTCTGCGATCTCGTCGATCACGCCGAGGCTGTTGCCGCCGACGACCTGCGCCGTACACTCCAGCAGATGCCCGACGACGATGCCCGATGCCAGCTTATCCCAATCATCCCATGCCCAATCATAATGTGCGATCAAGGGCGCGAGGAACAGACACGGGTCTGCCACACGACCGGTAATCACAATGTCCGCGCCGGCTTGCAGGGCAGTGACGATTGGCTGTGCGCCGAGATACACGTTCGCATTCGCCAATGGATGTGCGTCCGGGTCAAAGGGCGCACCCGTCTCCAGATGTGCCAGCCTCTCGCCCGCTTCTTGCAAGGTCGGGATGCGATCGCGCACATCATCACCGCTGATCGCCGCGATTTTCAGCCCCTTTAAGCCTAGCTTCTGGGCCGTCTCATAAACCAGTTGTGCTGCACCTGCGGGATTCAAGCCGCCACCATTGGTGATGAGCGGTATCTGGCACTCGTATGCGGCGGGTAAAATTTTCTGGGCGATGATGCCCATGTCAAACGTGTAGCCGCGTGTGGGGTCTTTCAGCTTATCTTTTTGCAAAATCGCCAGTGTGAGTTCAGCCAGCGCCTCGAAGCAGACGACATCCACATGCCCGCCTTCGATCATAGGAAGGGCACGGGTGACATCGTCGCCGTAATAGCCCTGCGCTGAACCGATGCGATAGGTCATTGCAATCGCTTTCTGTTAGATGTGTGCATACAACGACGGGGACAGTGTACGCAACCGTCCCCGCCAGTAACGTCAGTGTTGATCCATACCCTCTAGCTTGGCGATCACCTGTAGCATAATTTCGTCCGCGCCGCCGCCGATGCTGGTCAGGCGGGCATCGCGGTAATAGCGCGAGATGGGGGTCTCTTCCATGTAGCCCATGCCGCCATAAAACTGGATGCAGGTATCAGCGACTTGTCGCACCAAGCGCCCGACCTTCAGCTTGCACATTGACGCGATGCGCGTTACTTCCGGCGCGGGGGCGTTCGCCTGTATCAAGCCCGCACAGTAGTAGTTCAATTGCTTGGTCGCTTCGATTTCGGTCAGCAACTCGCCCAGCTTAAACTGAATCCACTGGTTCGATAGAAGTGGCTTGCCGAATGTCTTGCGCTCACGGGCGTATTGCATCGTGTCGCGCACGGCTTTTTCGGCACCGGCGACCGCGCCAATTGCGCCCACGAGTCGCTCGACCTGAAATTGTTCCATCTGGTAGTAGAAGCCCTTGCCTTCTGCGCCGATGCGATGATGCACGGGCACGCGCATATCCTCGAATGCCAGCAGGGCGGTATCGCTGGAGTGATTGCCCAGCTTGACCAGCTTACGACTCACATGGAAGCCCTCGGTGTCGGTCGGCACGACAATCAGCGACATGCCTTTGTAGTCGTCGCCATCGGCGGTGCGCGCCAACAGGCAAATCCAATCGGCTTGCGTGCCGTTGGTGATGTACATCTTACTGCCGTTGATGACGTAGTCATCGCCATCGCGTTCGGCGCGGGTTTGGATGCGCGCCACGTCGGAACCGGCATCCGGTTCAGTGACAGCAATCGCGCCGACCATCTCGCCACGAATGGAAGGTACTAAGTACGTCTCTTTCAGATAGTCAGAACCATGCTCGGCGAGAGCCGGCGTACACATGTCAGTATGCACAGCGATCGCCATCGGCACACCGCCCATCGGCGCTTTACCCAGTTCTTCATGGAGGACGACAGTGAACCAGATGTCGGCTTCTGCACCGCCGTACTGTTCGGAGTAATTCAAGCCGAGAAAGCCGAGGTCGCCCATCTTCTTGAACAAGTCATGTAGGGGGGCGATGCCGGCTTCTTCCCATGCTTCGGCGTGTGGGGCAATCTCTTGCGCGACGAATTTTCGTACTGACTTACGAAACATCTGATGCTCTTCGGTGAAGGGTTGATACGGATTCACCTGTGTGGGGGACGGAGCTACCATTAAATATTTGCCTTTCAAAATAAATTATTGTTCGTTTAAGTGTGTTTGGATGCTCGGCACAATTGCCTCAGCGACGAGCATATTACCAATCTCGGTGATGTGAACGAGATCATGAAAAAGCGTATCTTGATTAGTTGCAAATAAATCGCTCAATATAAGTATATCGTATCTTGCCGCTTGCCGCACGAGGCGATCAACATCGGCGTATAGATCGAACAAGCCCGGCCGCTGATTATCCCAGCGTTGATAAATCGCTTCTTCACGCTCGGTCAACGCTTTATGGATAATCGCCGGTTGCCATACGAAAACCACATCGACATCATAGGCGGTTGCGAGTGCGTGTGCCTGCTCGACATTGGCAAACCAGCGTTCCGCGATGGTATCGGCACGCGTCGGCGTTACTGCGGCGCGTGATAGATCGTTATCTGTCAGCTGGAAAGCGGGCAAGCGCAGAACCGGTTGCCCCGCCCGCAAACGTCGTCCGGCTTCGGCATCGTTCAGGCGCATGTTCTCCTGCAAGGATACGCCCGTCACGCCCTGCGCCCATGCTGATAGCGTATCGTTGAAGCCCTGATAAAAGATGGCGACATCGGGCGCGCGCCCCTGTGCCAGTTGTAATTGGAACAAAATTAAATCCTGCGTGCTGACGTAGCCCGTCTGCCCGTAGTTCGTCACCTGCACCGCATGGTCGGCATCTGCCAGCACGCGCGAGATGTGCGACGGAATCGTGTAGGAGTCGCGTGCGCCCTCGCCCCAGACGGTACTGCCGCCGAACACAGCAATCTGCGCGGGGTCGTCGTCGGTTGGCGCGTTATAGCCCGCACGGATACCATCCGCGCTGATGTTGACGTAATCGCCCCGCATCTCGTCCATCATCCAGTAGGTATAGGGCGACCAGCGCACGCGCACTTGTGCTTGCTCCTGCCAGAAATCAGATGCCGCCGGCATTGCCTGACCATCGTCGTAGAAGTCCAGTTCGCGATAATCGAGTCCGCCCCGTAGTGCATCGTTGAGACCGCTGACCTGCACCAGCGCCCCATTAAGGGCAATAACTGCCGCCAGCACGACGCCGCTCGTGATCGTCACGCCAATGCTCACCCATAGCGCGCGCGTGCGCGTGAACCACGGTGCAAGCCGCTCGCGATGAGTCAGCGCGAGGATGCCCAGCACCACTAGCGACCAGCACGCCAACAGAAAGCGCGCCGGATGCGTCAGACTGGGCGCGATGTCTGTCAGCACGAATGATGCCAGCACGTTCGCCTCTAGCAAGAGCAACACCAGCGCGATTGCCACGAACTGTCGCTCTAACAGCATCACGAGCGGGCGTGTGTCGATCGCGCTTGATGGCAGGCGATAGAGATGTACCATCAGCCACAGGAGCGCAATCGCCACTATGCTGAAGCCGACCTGTATCACAACTTGTAATTGCCGGAACAGGTCAGCGGGCGAGGGCGGCGCGACCCACAGCCAGATCGCCGTGATGAGCGCCGGAATGAACGCTAACAGCGCGAAGCCGAAGGCACTGCGGTTGAGGATCTCGGTTGCGGTTTCGGGCTTGGGTTGGGTCATGTTGATCTCTTGTGTGCGACAAGTCTATACATTGCATATCGTATCCTGCGTATCCTCACGATAGGTCACCTGTCTCAGGCTCACATTCTAAAGTTACCATAACGCGGTGCGCCAGTGCTCGCCCAATCGGTCGTGTATGACATACCCAAGCCGACGGCGAGCGCTTGCCGCAGGTGGCGTGGGTCAAGCAAGCCATCATCCCACAGGCGCGCTGATCCATAATACGGGTCGGATTGCTCGTTGAACATGGCGCGCACGCCACCTTTCATCATGTCGATTTGTTCGGGGTCGGGGTCAATGCCTTTGCGCTTCATACTTGCTTCTTGAATGATGCCGAGGACACCCGCCGCTTGCTCAGCACCCATGACCGCCGTTCGGCTGGTCGGCAGGGCGAAAATCAAGCGCGGGTCATACGGGCGACCGCACATCGCGTAGTAGCCCGCGCCGTAGGCCCCGCCAATCAGCACCGTGAACTGGGGCACGTTGCTGTTCGAGACGGCGTTAATCATCTTACTACCATGCTTGATGATGCCGTCGCGCTCGGCTTTTGTGCCGACCATGAAGCCCGTGATATTTTGCAGATACACAATCGGGATGCGGCGATGGTTGCACAGCTGGACGTATTGCGCGGCTTTATTGGCACTCTCGCTGAATAGCACGCCGTTATTAGCGATGATGCCGATAGCGTAGCCATCGAGATAGGCATCCCCACACACCAGCGTACTGCCATAATCGGGCTTAAATTCCAGCATACGACTGCCATCGACAATGCGCGCGATGACTTCGCGCATATCTAAGGGCTTACGAATCGTGTCGATCGGGATGATGCCCAGCAATTCATCGGGATTGTAGCAGGGGGCTTCTGCGGATTGTCGTCGGGGCGTGCCGGCTTTCTGCCAGTTGAGCGTCCGCATAATCTCGCGCCCGATGCGAAGCGCGTCGGCATCGTCCTGCGCGACATAATCGACCAAGCCGCTGATTTTCGCGTGCATCTCGACCCCGCCCAGCGTCTCATCATCGACTTCTTCGCCGGTTGCCATCTTCACCAGTGGTGGCCCGCCGAGGAACGCCAGTGCTTGCTCCTTGACGAAGACCGTGTAATCGCTGAGACCCGGAATATACGCGCCGCCCGCTGTCGAATTGCCGAACACCAGCGATACCTGTGGCAGACCGAGCGCGCTCATCTGTGCTTGATTGGCAAAGCCGCGCCCACCCTTCACGAATAATTCCGCTTGATGGGGCAGGTTCGCGCCACCGGACTCAACCAGATAAATCGTGGGCAAGCCATTCTCGCGGGCGATTTCTTGCCCGCGCAGAGATTTATCGACGCTGATCGGGTAGCTTGTGCCGCCTTTGATCGCCGGATTATTGGCGCTAATCATGCACTCGACCCCGCCGACAACGCCGATACCGGTGATGATGCCCGCGCCGGGCGTCTCATCGTCGTACATGCCATAAGCGGCGAGTGTCGATAACTCCAGAAAGGGACTACCGGGATCAAGCAGGCGCTCGACGCGCTCGCGTGCGGGTAACTTGCCCGCTTTGATCATGCGCGCATTGCCGCGTGCGCCGGCTTCGCGCACGGCTTCTTGTCGCTCGGCGAGTGTCTGCATCAGTTGTTGATTATGCTCATAATAGGCTTTGTAATCATCACTTTTGGGATTAATTTTGCTGTTGATGCGTTGCATGTGATCTATTCCAAATCATTATTTTGGATCATTTTAGCTCTCATTGTACCGTATTTTGCCTGCAATAGCAGATCACACGACCTGCCAGACCGACGAATAAGTTGTGGGTCTTTCGTATCTTGCGTGGTCAAGCTCTTTTTGTCCCTTTTTTCAAAAAGGGAACGCCAAAAACTTTTGCTTTTTTGAACGCATTGCGTTCAAAATGAACAAGGTCAAGGAACGACAGTTCCTTGTGGGGGTGTGGAGGCAAAGCCCCTGCAACAAAAACCACGCGACATCCCAAAGAGCCTAAGTTGTCAGTCTCCTATCAAAGATACGCCCAACAATTAAGTTCTTGCTAGAGCGAATCCGTCGTCTTTTACTCCTGATGGACTTTGTACAATTGTCAGTTTCTGAAAATGGCATTAACATGAATCATATAAACGGCGCGACCTATGCAGACGCATTGTGGGTTGGTAGTCGGTTTTTTATGTTAAGACACGAAGAAGCGGCAACCAAGACACAATCCGCCCTATAGGCTATACCCGCCGTCATATACTGACATGCTAAGAGGATATCCATTCATGATATTCAAGAGTTATATTGACCCCGAAGAACGTCGCGAAGCTGATAAAAAGCTCCCCCGATTACTGGGTGAGGGCTTGCTTCTTGGCGGGACGGGTCTGGGTGTGCTTGCACTCATCTTCGAGATTGCGGCTGATGCGTTCAGCGTTGCCGCCTATCAAACCTTGCTGGCGATTCACGGGGCCAGCGGTCATCACTCGATTGCTATTATGGCATTCGTACTCTTATCTGTTCTGTTATTTCTGGGCATTGTGCCCGCTTATAAAGCCGGTGCCTATCTGCGCCCGAATGCCGGCGGCAGCGGCCCACTGGTTGAGGCAATCGGCCCGCCGCGTATGCGCTGGCTCTCATGGGTCGGGACGAGTCTGTTCTTCCTCGATGCCGTCTTGACGATTATCATCAGTTCGATCTCGGCGGCAGATGTGACCATGCTCATCTATCCGGAGTTCGCGCCCTATCGCATCATCCTTGCCGAAGTGTTCGCGTTTTTCATCATGGTCGTGCTGGTGGCTGTCGGGCCGAAGCGTGCCGTGCCGCTCTTCTTGATCGGCGGTGGCGCGTTCACGATCTTCACGTTGTTTGCGCTGAGTGTCGTCAGCAGTGCCGCTGTTGGCAATCCAGAATGGGCATTCTTGACGGAAGGCATCGTCGCCAACCTACAAGCCTCCGGCGTGGTCGAGCACGTCGAACGCGCCGCCGCAGACGCGCCGGCGATCGGCTCGGTGGTGTTCTTCCAGCTGTTTTTCCGTTCGATGTCGAGCGCGATGCTGGGCTTCTCTGGCTATGAGGTGATTCCGGCGAGTGGTAAGCACGCGGCGCGCCCCAAATGGAAGGTGATCAACACCGCCTTGACCTTAGCCGCCGTTTTCTTGATTGGCACGGGCGTGATGCAACTTTACGCCGCCCAACGCTGGAATATCCCGGCGACAGAAGGCTACTCGACGCTGTTGATCGAGTATGAGATTCTCGCCTCGCAGACCTTCGGCTCTGGCATCGAAGCATCTGATCTGGTCGTCCTACCAGAAGATCGCGAGTCGGCACTGCGCGATTTCAACAACCTCACGCCCGATCAACTGACGGAGTTAGAGGAGATTTTTCTGTATGTTGATCGCGAAGAACTGGCGCAGATGAGCGCGCAAGAATTGCTCATCCTCGAACAAGACTTGCTGGACGAACTAGCACAGATCGCCGCTTTTGACCGCGTGCAGGGCGCGGCAACCGGCGCGGTCGGGGTGAACTTCTTGTTGATCGCCGGCGTGTTGCTCGCCGTGATTCTGCTTCTCGCGCAGGGGGGCGGGTATGTCGGTGGCGCGGCAGTCGCGACGAATGCCGCCCAACTGGGGCGCTTGCCGGGCTTCTTCGAGGATGATCGCATTGGCATTGCGGTCATCTGGGGGTGGGCGGCGGTGCTGATCCCGATCATCCGCGAGGTGGTGGTCGTCGAGTCGTATTATGCTTTCGGTTTTGTCTCGGCATTTATGATTACCAGTACAACGGTCTTCTTTGTGCGCGATGATGTACTCACGGAGCGTGGCATCGCTATCGGCTCGGACGAGGCGAAATCCCTGAAATTTGCGGGCTTGCGCGGGATGATCGCCAGTTACTTCATGGGGCTGGTCTTAATCACGCAGAAGACCGACGCGCTCTTTGTGATCGTCGTCGCTGGTGCGGCAATCACCGCGACGCAACTGTACATCGCTAACGGTGGTATCCGGCGCACGACGCGCAAAATCCCGCCACAAGTGCCAGAACCCGGCAACCTGCGCCCGGCATACAGCGATGGTATCACCCGCGCCCATGACCACGCACGCCAACGGGCGATCGCGGATGTTGTGTATGATATGTTTGAAGAAGGCGAGTTCGTCAAGTTCAACGTCGATGTTGATCGTATCGTGCGGCTTGTCAGTTACTTGCACAACGTTCACCCCGATCGCTTCAGCTTGGCATACGGGCACGAACAACACGAACGCTATGAAGAACCGAGCATCGAGCTTGAGGCGACTTATCAAGAAGCCTATGATATGAAGCCACAAATCTTGAGTGACATCGAACGCTACTCGCACTATGGTATCTTCACTTTCATCGACAAGTATCATGCCAATTGGATCAACCCCGAATATGGGCGCGATGCGGCGACAGTACAGCAGGCGATGCTCAATATCCTATTCCCGTTGACAGATGCCGATGACATCTGGACGCAATACCAGAATTACAGATGGGACAAATTGCCAGAGTCGATCTGGCAGTTTAGCCGCGAGCGTTATCGCTGGGCAAAAGATCAATGGCCCAATCTCAGCGATCGAATCACGACAATCTGGGTCTTACAGGAGCATGATCTCTTACCGCTGGATCTGGATGTTGAGATGCTTGTTGCTGTCTCGGCGCGGAATCAGATGAAGCGTGTCGAGATTCATACACACGGACCCGATCGTAATATCGACGGCGAAGGCGACCCGCGCTTCGATATTGTCGAAGACCCCGACGACATCGAAGACGACGAGAAGTAAGTCGCGTGTTACATCTCAGCAATGGGCGGGGGAGGAGCGATCAGGGCATTCCTCGCCTGCAATCAGTTGCCAGCAATGGGTGAACCGTCTATAATGACCATAAGTTGGCATACGCGCATACGCACAACGGAAAGGCACACGAATGGATTTTAAAGATATTTCCGCACGCATGAAAAAAGCCCGCGGAACGGAAGAACAGGAAGAAGCCCGCGAGTATGATTATCAAGAATCATATCGCCTGCGGAGTAAAATGCTCGGTGTCCTCATCCGCGACGCCCGCCTGAACGCGGCGCGAACCATTGACGATTGTGCGCGTTTGCTCGATGTTGACCCGGCACTCGTCGAGGCGTGGGAATATGGCGATGTCGCACCCAACTTACCCCAGCTAGAGTTGCTGGCATCTTATCTTGATGTGCCCGTGAGTCACTTCTGGTCGCAAGAGACGATCGAAAATGACCGTATTCAGAAGTTGAGCGTGCAAGATCAATATGTGCAATTGCGCCAACGGATGATCGGCGCTCTGTTGCGTCAGGCACGCGAAGACTCAGAAAAAAGCCTTGAAGACTTAGCAAAATCATCTAATATCCCCGTGGAAACTTTGCAGGATTACGAGATGGGCGAGCGTCCCATCCCCATGCATGAGTTGTCGGTCTTGTCGAATCTGGTCAACCGAAACATGAGTTACTTCCTCGAGACGGATAGCTATGTGGGCGAGTTGCTACGCCTGCGCGAAGAATGGAAGCAATTTATCGACCTCGATCCTGACGTGCGCGAATTTGCGGCAAACCCGCTTAACGTGGCGTTCATCCGCATCGCGATGACCTTCAGCAAGATGCCGACTGACCAATTACGCAAAGCGGCTGAGGGCTTGCTCGAAATATCAATGTGACGATTTGTATACCCACAAATTATAAGGAGACACGAGCGCGGCCAACGCGCGATCATTATGAGCACGGGAGACGACTTGAAAGAACAGGGCGTGATGCTCTTCAACCAGCATGATTATGAAGCGGCGGCGCGTACCTTCCAAAAAGCCAAAGATGCCTATCTGGAAGAAGACCGCATGGATATGGTCGCCGAGATGAAAGTTAACATCGGGCTGGTACATCGCTCATTGGGCGAAAACCAACAAGCGCTGGAACTGATGCAAGAGGCCTTGCGTGCGTTCGAGACGCAGGAGGATCAAATCCGCATTGCACAGGTGCTAGGCAATCTTGGTGGCGTGTATCAAGCTCTCAACGATAAAGAACAGGCGGAGATGTCTTATCGGCAAGCGGCGAATATCTTCAAAGAATTGGGCGAAGAAATGATGTATTCCGACACGCTGATGGCACTCGGCGCGATGCAAGTGCGCGATGGCAAATTCTTCACCGGTGCGGCGACGTATCAAGTCGCGCTGGAAAACCGTGAAGACTTGAGCGGTACGCAGAAAATCATCAAATCTCTGTCCAACTTCATCAACCGCCTCAGCGGTGGTGGGACAGCGACCACCTAAGTTCCCTGCGCGATTATTATGAACTGGAATCATCTGATGAACCGGGTACGTCCCGGTTTTTTACTTGCCATCGCGCTGATCTTATTCTGCGTTTATATGGCGACTTATGGCGCACGCATCCACAGCGCCGACACCCTGCGTATCATGGATGCCGCCAGCAGTGTCGCCCGCTTTGGCGATCTCAACCGCGATGAAGCCGTGTGGTTCACCCCGCCCGAAGCTAATCAATCGCTCGATTTACGCTACCCGCTGATCCCATACGAACGCAACGAACCGCTGATGGTCTACACGGTCGCCATATTCTATCGCCTCGCTGACCTGTTGCCGCAGGTCGGTTACGTCCATATGATGTATTTCACCAATATCATCTGGACAATCGGCACGGCGCTCTTGCTGGTCATCTGGGGGCGGCGCTTGGGCTATGACGACGGGACGACCACGATCACGGCTCTGCTCTTCGGGCTGGGGACAGTCGCCTGGCTTTATAGCAAATTCGTCTTTCGCGAGCCACAGGTGATGTTCTTATTGATGTTGAGCGCGCTCACCTTGTCGATCTGGCGCGATGCCCCGCGGCGCTGGGGCTGGTGCGTGCTGGCGCTTGGCGCGTTCATCGCGGCAATCCTGACGAAAAATTCGGCGATTGTCGCTCTGCCGGCTTTCTGCGTCTTGCTCCTGCGCGATCGCCCCCAGCGCACGCTCAATCGCGTGCTGGATGGTTTGCTCATCACGGGCATTATCACGCCGGCTCTGGTCGTCTTGATCGAACCGCTATACACGCTTATCACGCCGATATTGGTGCAGATGGGCGCGAACCCAACCTACACCCGACCGGCTTTGCAGGCCTACTTGTTCAGTATCGGCGGTAGTCTGTGGGGCACGTCACCTGTGCTGTTGCTGGGTATCGCGGGTGCAGTCCTGCTGATACGGCAGGGCAAGCGACAACTCGTTTGGGTGGTTGTGCTGTTGCTGGCGGCATACGCTTTTGTTCACGCCGCTTATACTGGATCACATTGGTTCGGGGGCTTGTCATATCCGCCGCGCTTTCTCGTGCCGGTGCTTCCCTTTGCGATGCTTCTGGTGCTACCGGTCATCGCGCACCTGCGGACGGGCAAGGGGCATCGCGTGTGGTGGTGGGGGGGCGGGGGCATTGTCCTCTATGCCGTGAGCATCCAGACAATCGCCGCTGTGTCCTTCACCGGCGTGTACGTCGATCTATTGCCCCCACAGGCAAATCGCCTGATCGAGTGGGCGGGTGGCATGACGAATCCGCGTTATTTGCGCTGGGTGTTGCTCCCACAAACGTGGTCAACGCTGGGCTATGAGATTGCATGGTGGCGTGTTGATCGCATCGGTATCGCCTTCGGCTATCTCGCGCTTGCAGGCATCGTCACCATCAGTCTCGGTTGGCGTTCACGTTGTGCGCGCTGGTCGCTATACGGGCTACTGCTGATGACAATCACGCTGACCGCCCACGGCATGCGCGTGCTGTATCAGCAAGATGTCGAATACTGGGCACAGACGCCGGCGCTGTTCGAGGTGCTGGAGATTGCCACGACACGCGCACAGGATGGCGAACCGCTGCTTATCACCTATGACTTATACAGCAAGTTCATCATGAACTACAGCGATACCAGCGCCTTCCGCCCGATCGGGATTGGCGTGCAACCGGGCGAAGCGATCAGCCAAGCGGTGCCGCCCCGCGTTGAGTCTGATGTACCTGCCGAGTTGTTGACTATCGCCGCGCCGCGCATGATCGATCATCTGGCTCAGCGCCATGATACGCTGTGGGTGCTGGCGCATAATACCCCCTTCATCCCGTGGAGTGTGCGTCCGGTCGAGCAATATATGAACCAGCGTTACTATCTAGTGCAGGCTCACGAGACAGCAGACCCGACAGTGCGCCTCCTCCAGTATGATGCTCATCAAGCGCCCAGCCCGTATACCATGCGCTTGCCACAACACACAACTGACCTGCGTTACGGCGATCATATCGCGCTCACTGGCGTGACTTTGCCGGCCGGCACGCATTATAGCGCGGGGGATACGGTGCCGCTGAGCTTACACTGGCAGACGGATGCGCCACTAGCGGCCGATTACGTCGTGGCGACCTTCATCGTCAAAGCCGATGCGGGGTATCCGCCCTTACAGGGGCGCGACTCGATGCCGGTCGATGGCTTCGCGCCGACATCGACATGGCGCACGACACAGCCCGTCATCGATAATCGCGCCCTACAGTTGCCCGCCGATATGCCGGACGGGCGCTACGATGTCTGGGTCTTGCTCTACGCGGCTGATAGTGGCGGGCAGGTGCGCTTGCCTGTCACGGCGGGTCAAGATCGTGAGGGGGATATTGGCGTTTTGCCGCTACAATTATCAATCTCAAGCGAGCGTTAACCTTATCCTCATCAACTTATTCTATTGTCTTTATTCACTTTACCCACTAATCAAAATAAATTGGTTATACTTGAGTCATCTATGATTGTGTACGATATGGCTAGGTAATATGTCCGTTGATTAGGATGGTTTATGTCATCAGAATTCACTGCAAATTCCACAACCGCGATCGCGAGTGATTACTCCAGCGCGGTTCAATACATTATCTCTCACCTTAAGCGCCATCGCGTCGTTTTGATCGCGTTACTGATCGGCGCATTTAGCAATGCCGCGCTAGCATCGGCGGTACCAGTCTTCATTGGGCAGATGTTCGACCGTCTGGTGAGCTTCCAAGCCGCTGAGATCACCGCGGATGATGCTCTGCGCTATTCCGTCTGGATGGTACTGGCGATTTTCGGCTCGCAGGCGACGCGGGCAATCTTGCAGTTCATGCGTAATTTCTCGGCTGAGATTTTTTCGCAACGGATCGAACGTGACGTGCGCGACGAACTCTATGCCAGTTTGCTGGGCAAGAGTATGAAATTCCACGATATGCAACCCGTGGGCGATATCATGGCCCGCGTGACCAACGACGTGCGCGAACTGAACTTCATGATGAATCCCGGTTTTAATCTGGTGATCGGCTCGGGTATGTTCTTGATTATGCCCTTGATCATCTCGCCGTTCATCCATCCGCAATTGATTCTCGTGCCTCTGCTGTTCGTCATCGCGCACTTGTTCGTGCAGTACAATCTCGTGACGACCGTACATCCGATCGCGCAGAACGTACGCGCCAGCTTCGGACGTATGAACAGCCGCCTGGCAGAGGCGCTCGGAGGCTTACAGGTCGTCAAGGGCACCGCGCAGGAAGACAACGAGATCGAACGCTTCCGCGGCTTCACCTCGACCGTGCGCGATTACTTCATCGAGCAGGGCGAGATCGAAGCGCGTTATTTGTCCTTCTTACTGATCGGGCTGGCATTTGTCGGCGCGCTTTTGCATAGCTACGCGCTCTATTCGGCTGGTGTGATCTCCAGCGGCGATGTCGTCAAGTTCATCGGTCAAATCTACTTGTTCCAGTTCCCGGTCTTCACGTCCTTGTTCTCGCTCTCGCGGATTGCGTCCGGTTATGCCGGTGCTGAGCGCATCCTCGCGATTATCAAAGAAGCGACCAATCTCGACCAGAACGCGGGTGGCTACGAAGAGACGCTCCAAGGCGAAATTGTCTTCGATAATGTCAGCTTTGGCTATAAAGCCGATGTGCCAGTCGTCAAGAATTTGTCGTTCACGATCAAACCGGGGCAGACAGTCGCCATCGTCGGGCAGACGGGCGCGGGTAAGAGTACGATCACCAAGTTAATCAACCGGACTTATGATGTCAGCGACGGGGAAATCCTGATCGACGGCGTGAACGTTCGCGATTGGAAGCTGGAATCTCTGCGTTCGCAGATCGGGAATATCGAACAGGATATTTTCTTGTTCAGCCGTACAATCGCCGGCAACATCGCCTTTGCTGACGATCACGCGACGCAAGAACAGATTGAAGCGGCGGCACAAAAAGCGCAGGCACACGACTTCATCATGAGCTTCCCCGGAGGCTACGAGACGACAATCGGGCAACGGGGGATTACGCTCTCCGGCGGTCAACGTCAGCGCCTGGCACTCGCGCGTGCCTTCCAGAGTGACCCGCCGATTCTGATTCTCGATGATAGCACCAGCGCGATTGATAGCGCCACCGAAGACGAAATCCAGAAGGCAATCTGGACCGCCGCCGAAGGGCGCACGACAATCTTAATCACGCATCGCCTGTCCCAAATTCGCTGGGCAGATCATATCATCGTGCTCAAGCGGGGGGAAGTCGTGGCACAAGGTACACATGAAGATTTACTCGACTCATCAGAAGCCTACCGCCGCATCTTCGCGCGTTATGATGATCCCGCCACGCAATCTGTAGAAACGGAGCAGTAAGTTATGGGCTTTTTTGGCAATCTCGAAGCAGATAAATACGATCGACAGTATACCGATACCTATCTTGCAAAGCGTATCTTTCAGTATATCGGGCGCTACCGTAATCGCCTCATCGGCGTGATGGTCGGCTTCACCGTGCTGGCGGTGGTGCTTGCCCTGCGCCCGATCCTGATTGCAGAAGCGGTCGATGCTCTCGCGAGCGATGTCAATATCTTCTGGTTGATTACCGGCGGCTTGTTCATCGCCGGTGTGACGCAATACATCGCCAACTGGGCGCGGCGACGCTTGCTGACGCAGGTCGTTGGCAACGTCGTCGCTGAGATGCGTAACGACTCTTTCACGTCGGCGGTCGATCGTGATCTCGCATTTTATGACCGCAACAAGACCGGCAAGATCGTCAGCCGCATCACCAGCGATACCCGCGAATTCGGCGATGTGGTCGTCTTCACCAGCGATGTGCTATCGCAATTGATTTCGGTATCCGTCTTGCTGGTCGTCCTCTTCGATCGCTCCTTAACGCTGACGCTGGTCTTGCTCTCCACAATTCCCTTGTATGGCATCGCCGCGATTGGCTTTCGTAATCTCGCCCGCCGTGTGACGCGCCAAGGCTCGCGGGCAATGGCTGTCGTCAACGATAACATTCAAGAGAGCGTGACGGGCATCAGCGTGGCGAAGAACTTCCGCCGCGAAGCGATGATCTACAATGAATTTGTCGATGTGAATACACTGTCCTATGATACGAACTTGCGTCGGGGCTTCGTGCTGGCGCTGATCTTCCCAGCGATGAACTTGCTCATCGGTGTGTCGATCGGCTTGGTGCTGTACGTCGGCACCCGCGTGCTTGTCTCGCCGGAAGCCGCGATTACTGCCGGAACGTGGTATCTCTTCCTGCAAGGGGTCGATCGCTTCCTGTTCCCGATCATCAATCTCGTTGCCTTCTGGAGTCAATTCCAGCAGGGTTTGAGCGCCGCCGAGCGCGTGTTCGCCTTGATTGACTCGGATAATACGGTCGTTCAGGAAGATAACAAGCGTGCCGATGGCATCAAAGGTCGGATACAGCTCAATGATGTTAGCTTCGCCTATGAAGACGAAAATTGGGTACTGGAACAATTCGATCTCGATATTCAACCCGGCGAGAGCGTCGCCTTCGTCGGGCATACGGGCGCGGGCAAGAGTACCATCACCAAGCTCGTCACGCGCTTCTACGAATTCCAGAAAGGCGAGATTCTCATCGACGGACAGGATATTCGGTCGTTCGACCTGCAATCTTACCGCGCACGTCTGGGGATTGTGCCGCAACAACCGTTCTTGTTCAGCGGGACGATCATGGAAAATATCAAGTATGCGCGACCAGAAGCCACCGATGAAGAAGTCGAAGAACTGGCGAATAGCATCGGCGCTGGCGAATGGCTAGAAACCCTGCCCAATGGCTTATACAGCGATGTGGGCGAGCGTGGCGCACGCCTCAGCATGGGACAACGCCAGCTGGTGAGCCTCCTGCGTGTGATGATCCAGAAGCCGACCATCTTCATCCTTGATGAAGCGACGGCGAGTATCGACCCCTTCACCGAGATGCAAATTCAAGAAGCGATCGATATTCTGCTAGCACAATCAACGTCGATCCTCATCGCGCACCGCCTCAGTACCGTTCGCAGTGCCGACCGCATTATCGTACTCAGCGACGGTAAAATCATCGAGCAGGGCAGTCATGAAGATTTGATCGAACAGGACGGTCATTACGCCGAACTCTACAACACTTATTTCCGTCATCAATCACTCAGCTATATCGAAAATGCCAAGGATATGCTCAGCTCGCAACCCGCAGGCGACTAATTGCGTACTTGCTAGACATGCCGCTATCCATCGGGGGCGATTACGCCTATACTGTAATCACCCCCATGCTGGGGGCATTATGAACCTGCGACTAGCGATATAGTGTGGCTATGCAAGAACAAAACAACGATAAGACGATCTCACAACGCATCAATCACCGCTTAAGCCAACTGGTCGATTTCATCATGGCGTGGTTGCATCGCGCCTTACTCGCGTTGCAACGCGCATGGGACTGGTGGCAAGCCGTCGATAAGCCCGAAATCCCGTTGACCCCTCTGCAATGGGTACTGGCATTTTATCTGACTTTCGGCGTGATCTATATGTGGGCGACTCCCATCTTTGAAGCTAGCGATGAGCTATGGCATTTCGGCATGGTGGAGTATATCGCGGAAAATGGCGAACTCCCCGTACAAGACCCTGACAATCGCGATACGATCTATCGGCAAGAGGGGAGCCAACCCCCGCTTTATTATGCGCTCGCCGCCGCCCTCATCACGCCGATTGACATCAGCGACGCGGACGAATTCCGCCAAGAGAATCCCTATGCCCGCGCCGGTCGTCCCGGCGAATTTGGCAATAAGAATCTCGTCTTACATCCGTTTGACCCACCCCCGATGCGCGGTACGGTACTCGCTGTCTATTTGATTCGCACACTCAGCATGATGATGGGCGTTGTGACGATCTGGGCTGTCTATCAAATCGGGCAGTTGATCGCCCCGCATCGGCCTGTCGTGGGTTTGATCGCAGCGGTGATTACGGCTTTCAACCCGATGTTCGTCTTTATCTCGGCATCTGTTAACAATGATACGCTAGTCATCATGCTCGATGCGCTTGTGATCTGGCTCGGTATCCTGACAATGCGCGACGGCTTCGACACGCGCCGTAGTCTCGCGATTGCGCTTTTAATCGCGCTCGCCACCTTGACCAAGCTCAGCGCCTTGGTAATCGTGCCAGTGATGGCGCTCGGGGCGCTGTGGGTTGCCCAACGCGATAAAGATTGGCAGGGACTTCTGATTCTGGGCGCGTCGATGTTCGTGGCGTGGGCAACGATTGCCGGTTGGTGGTACTATCGCAATATCCAGCTCTACGGCGAGTTATTCGGCACGAATATGATGGTGCAGATTGCCGGCGCACGCCCCAATGATGATGTGTCGCTTTTCGGCATCCTCTTCACAGAATTCACGGGTTTTCGCATGTCTTATTGGGGCATCTTCGGCGGCTTCAACATCCAGACGACCGCAATCTTCTACGCGCTGATTGATTTCGCGGTGTTCCTCGCGATCTTCGGCGTGATGTTCCTCGTGGCGCAGTTGATCGCCATCCGCGACTTCAGCTATGCGCGGCGCGAGCTAACCCTGATGCTCTACCTGCTAGCGGTCGTCCTCATCGGTGGGATTGCGCTCCTCGGCTGGACATCGCAGAC
This sequence comes from Anaerolineae bacterium, assembly GCA_034437755.1. GTDB lineage: Bacteria > Chloroflexota > Anaerolineae > Aggregatilineales > Phototrophicaceae > JAUZRW01. The sequence goes on from DAOTTV010000041.1 coordinate 40,225, forward strand.
GCTAGCCTCACAAGGGCGCTTGATGTTCCCCTTCATCGCGGCGATCAGTCCCTTGTTGGCGGTCGGCATGGTCGAGTTAATCTGGTGGATGTTGTTCTTGCTCAGCCCGCCCGATCGATCTTTCGTTCGTGCGGGCGATGCTGTGCCCGATGATGTCTTGCGCCGCAGTATACAATGGCCGATTCGCTTTCTAGGTGGTTTCGCGCTCTTGATCCCCTTCGTCACGATTGCGCCGGCTTATCGCGCCCCTGAGCCGATCGACGCGCTACCTGCCAGCGATCGCATCACATCAGTCTACGCCGACTACGGTCCGATAGAACTCGTCGGCTATGAGCATAGCGATCGCCGTTACCTGCCGGGTGATCCCGTCCGCTTGACGTTCTACTGGCGCGTGACCGAGCAGACCGACGAAGATTTGACACTGAGCTTGACCTTGACCAGTCCCTACGACGATCGCCTCGGCGGGATTGATACCTTTCCCGGTGCGGGCACGTTGCGGACATCAACATGGGAAGTCGGGCGTATCTACCCCGATACGTATAACATGCGCCTCTTGCGGGCGATCAACCAGCGTTATCCTTTCCGCGTCGATGTCAATTGGTATGAGTCAACGTCCGACCAAACGCTGACCGCGACTAACCGCGATGATACGCAAATTGACGATGTCATGCTCAATGTCGGGGCGGTCGTCAATCCCAACTATACGATCAGCGTCAGCAACTTGCAATCTCTGCAAGATGTCGAACGGGCTGAGCGTGAGTTCGGCGATTTGATCCGCCTCGATTCGTATAACATCCAATCGCCGTTCACCGTCGAACTAGAATGGCTATCATTCGGACGACCAGATCAAGATTACACGGCGTTCGTCCATGTGATGCGCGATGGCGAACTCGTCGGTCAATCCGATATATTCCCCGAATTGCCGACGCGCTACTGGGGTGTGAACGAGCGTTACATCACCCAACATCCGATCCACTTCGATGAGGATGCGCTCGTCCCCAATCAAGACTATGAAGTGCTGGTGGGCTGGTACGAAAACGACGGCGATTCTTTCCCGCGTCTGCTCGTCAACGCGAGCGATGAAGAGAACGCGAGCGATACTTATCTGCTGACAACGATCATGACTGATGAGCAGGGCTTACCAATTTTGCCGGTGTTCGTCAATGATGAGGGCACGCCAGAACCGGTTTTCGATAGCCGCGCGCCCGAAGCTAACGACGGACTATTGCCAGTCACCGCGCCTGATGTTGAAGACGAACCAACTGCATCCGCGTCGGTGACTGAAGAAGCAACGGCAGATGTCACCGAAGAAGCGGACGATAGGCCTTAGGCGGTGTGAGGGTGGTTACTCGCCACCCTCATCGCTGAGCGGAATCGTTGCATATTGCCCCTGTGGATTGCCCAGCTCATCGACGATATTCGCATTGACAAACGAAGGTTGATCGCCAGTCCCTAGTTGATACAGCGACACGCGCAATTCGCTCGCGTCCGCTGGCGTGGATAGCGTGACCCACGTCAACAAGCGATCTCCCGCGCACCAATGCCGACCATGCCAGAAGCGCGTATCATGCTGGGCGATGCGCTCGCCCGTCGCCGTGAACAATTGACTGCTGTACTGATAATCGAGTCCAGCGCGGCGCTCTGGTAAATCCCACGCGAGTATCAAGCGCGTCTCCTCGAACTTATACCCCGTTAGTTGAACGCCACTATCGAAAGTCACAGGCGCAATCGGGATGACATCCGCGGCGATTGGCGGTGATTCCGACCATGCGTAGCGCGTGTAGGTCTCGGACGCGCCGCGTGTCGCGTGCGCTTGGGCGCGATCATTGCGATACAAGCGTCCCACGCCAGCTCCGGGCATCGCCGGCGTTTGCAAAACAGCGAACGCTTGCACGGGCTGTACGGCGTATCCATCGCCTGTCAGCGTCCGTACACAACGCACGTCATCCTGCAAAAGCACATCCCAGACGACTGACTCATGATGTAAATCCCACGCCATGCCATCGCTTAACACGACTACATCGTCAAATGTCGCTAGATCATCGGCGATCGTTTGCAAGTCATGCAAGGGGATCGTGAAGCCCGGATAGGCAATCGGCGTGCGATCGACATAGCGCAATACGCCCCGCCAGTAAATGCTCTGTGTCAACAAGATCACCGCGACCGCTATCAGCACGATCGATTGTCCGCGGGGTTGCAAGGGCACAATGCGACTGATTTGATCGGTGGCGATGGCGACTAGCAGAATCAAGGCCGGAATACTGGCGATGAAATAGTGATTGTGAACGTCGGTCACGCCCGTTATCAGGGCGAACGCCGGCAAGAAGGCCCATACCAACAAGAACGGCGCGAGGGGGCGGTATCGCTGGCGGTAAAGCAGACCGATACCGATCAGCATCAGCCCGAACAAAATCCACCATAGCGACACCGGCGGCACCGCTTGATTCATGGTGCTTGTCTGTGCCGGTGCGAGAATATTCGCCATCCCATAGCCCGTGACTAGCTCGAACAGGCTGACGACGGGCGCAAGTGTCAACGAGATGCTCCCACTCGCCGACGACGTAGCGAAGGCTTCTGTGAGGCGTGCGGGATTGGCTTGGAGGGCTTGTGTCAAGCCGATGGCATACGGCACGAGGGTCAACGCGCCTAAGATCACACTGATGCCCAGTGCGCCCCAGTCGATTTGCTTGCGCCCCATCAGCACGATCACGATGTATGCGGGTAATAGTGCCCACGCCGCGAAGTGTATCTGGAACGCGAAGAGCAAGACGGGCAGGGCGATTGCCTGTGCCCACGGACGCGACTTTTTCTCCGCGAAGCCCAGCAATGCCAGCCCGAAGCCGATCAATACGAACGGCGTGTGATAATCCTGCGCCCATATTTTACGGCTGTAAAGGACGGCATAGGGCGCGACCGCGTAGGCTAACCCCGCCACTAGCGCGACTGTGCGCCCCAGATAGCGATGGGCTAGCCCCCACAGCAAGGCGACCCCGACCACGTTCCACGTCATGATCGCGTAGATGACGGTCATCGGGTCGCTATCGAGTGCGAAGATTGGCAGGAGCGCATAGACGCTCATCGGTGGATTAGGCACGCCGACCGACGAGTTGATGCCTGTCCAGTACCATGCGTCACCCGCGACGATGTCCTGCGCCAGCGATGCCAGCATCGCATCATCGTGGAAAAACTCGACGATGCCAGCTTGCCCATAGCGTAAAATCGCCGCGATGAATACGATAATCACCAGCAACAAACCATCGCGGCGCTCGATGCGGTGCGTCGTCAGCATCGCTCTATCCTAGCATTGCCGATCATCGCGCCGCTTGCCGTTCACTCTGCGGGATACCGTCATACACATCGACGCGCACCCATAGTACGACGACATCCTGCGGAATGTTGAGCGGGCGCGTATCACGTCCGATATACCACCCCACCCAATCCACCGGACGCAGATACCCCATCTGCCAGCGCTCACGACTGGCGAAGCTCTGCCCGACGTAGCTCCCCTGTAGATCGGGGTCTTCGCTAGCGACGGGTAAGAGCGCTAACTCAGCACGCTGGGCATCGGCAATTGTCGATGCAAAACGCGCATTCTCGTAATCGCGCAACAACCACGCGATCAGACCGTCGTCGTCGATGGCATCACCGCCAGACTGCACGATGACGATCGGCAGGTTTGGCTCGCCGCGACGATCGCGTAGGGCCAGCTCGAACAGCGTCTCGCGCAGGTCATACGCATCGGCTGGGGTCGCATCGCCCGACCATAACTCCTGCGACTCATGCGCGTTGGTGACAATCGCATTCCAGCCCGTGCCCATGCCGCTCCCCAGCATAAAGACGAAAAACCCGATGCCAAGCGCTTGCAGGGCGCTGATATTGCCCCACATGCTGGCGATACCGAAGAAGGTCACCAGAATGAACATGCTCGTAATCACCGCCCAGATCACACTGCGGATGAACAGCGCATAGCGCACGTCGAATAGAATCGTCAGCGTGGCATCATCCGGCAAGGTCAGCAACTCGCGTCCGATCGTTTGCAAATGCACATTGAGCATCAGCAGTAGGCTGAGAATCACCAATCCCCACGCCCATTTGAGCCACCAGTAACGGTTCTCGTCGTCCACATCAGGATAGATCGACCGTCGATATAAGAATAAAGGCGCATGGTTGATGACCAACTCGCGCCCGATGACGGATGCCAACCACATCGCCGGTAGCAAGAACCACAGTGCATCGGCGGGCGTATTGCCGCGATAGATGAACAGCATCGCAAAGCCGACGACTGCCCACACAATGGCGAAACGTTCGATCAGCCTCGCGCGATTATCGATGACTAGCCATGTACCAGCGATGACCGCGAAAATCAAAAGGAGCGGGTTATAAACGAACGCCGTCAGCAAGGCCCACACCGGCGATAGCGTATCCGGCGCCGGGCGGAAAAAGCCCACGACCCCACTGCCGAAACTATCTGCGACCACCGTCAAGCCGGCGGGGTAGAGCATCAAGCCTGATCCCACCAACAGCACCACCGCGCCGATGATAATCACCATCATCTGGTCGGGTAATTGCTGGGCTACATCGCGCACCGCTAGCAATAGTTCGTCGCCGGGCGTATCGCGCTCTTCAGGGGCGCGGGCGATCTCCCACCACAGCGTTACCACAACTGACACGCCCAGTATGATGAGCAGGGGAAGTGCGCCACTATCGCTGAGGAACAAGAACGCCCCGAACCAGCCCGCCAGCCACAGCGCGTCGCGCGTGGATCGGCGCTCCCAATAACGCCAGCCCTGCCACAGCATTATCAGCGTGACGATCATCAGCCACAAGCTACCATCAGCTGTACGGGCGGCGGCGAATGTCAGCGGCGAGAAGGCCAGCAACGCGCTCCAGATGAAAGTTTGCTCGCTTCCGAAGCGATCGCGGAATAAGAGCGGCGCTAGTATCAAGAGGATGCCCGCGATCACCCCCGGCAAACGGGCGGCGGCTTCGGTCGCGCCGAACACGCTGAAGCTGATGACCTGCAACAGATGTGTGATCGGGCTTGCGGGTGATTGTGGATCGCCGATCGCGTCTGGGTTGACCACATGATACGCCGCGAGTGTCTCGGTCGCCTCGCGATCGCTGAAAGGCACGTCGCCCAGCACCGCTAGACGTAAGATCAGCGCGATGGCGATCAGCGATAAGTAAGCGATGAACTCGCCGGAGATGTTCAGCGCGATGGGTGTACCTGTGCTTTGGGATTGTTCTGGGTTCACAGCTTGCATAAGTCTCTCGTTACTCATTGATTGCAGATGAAAACCGTCAAATCAGACGATAGCCGACACGCCTGTGTTAGCGTCAATTGCGCGATAACAGCGCGTGCGACGTGACGCGGTAGACCCGCGCTGTGCCGTATTCACAGACGATGGGCAGTTGTTCGCGGAATTTCTCTTCGCCGGCAGAGCCGTATTGTTGCTGTTCGGTTGCGCCGAACATGATGTAATCAATATCATAACGCTCGATGATGTCCCGCGCGACATCCCAGCGCAAATCGGTGTAGAGTTCTTGAATATCCTGTGGGCGCGCGCCGACGGTCGCGTTATACGTTGGGCCGCGCCATTGCCCTTGATGACCGCGCCAACCCAGCACGATCGGAATACCGGTGATCGACCCGACCCGTGCATAGTGCGAGCGGTAGGCGTGTAGTTCGGCTTCGGCAACCACCGCATCATCGCCCTCGACCAGATCGGCAAGGCACATGACCGCGTCGTAATCGTCCTGCGTCAGCGGCATTTGCGACGTGCCATCGAGCGTCAGCACGGGGTCGGTCTGCGTGCGCTTGCCATTCTCGACCCAACCGCGTGTGTAAAAGCCGAAAATCAGATAGGGTAGGGTGAGCAGTACCACACCGACCACCAGCACCGACATACCCGCCGGCATCCAGCGTGTGGGACGATGTGCGTCATCAGATGCGAAGAAGGCAGATACGCCGAAAGCGGCGGCGATCCCGAACACAATCCACGCCTGATAGTAGAACTTGAAGATTGTGTTGATGCGTACACCGAAGTTATCGCGTAGATAGACGAACTCCGGAATCAGCGTTAACGAGAAGCCGATACCCACCAGCAAGAGCGCGAAACCCGTCGCTGGTGAATAGGGAGCGCTTCGGTCGTGCGTGTCGGCGCGTCGGGGCGGGAACAAGCGCCCGACGATCATGCCGATGCCCACCAGCAACACGAGTGCGGTTAAGCTATAGGTGATGCGACGCTCGATAATCAGCGGCAGAACTTGTTGCCATGTGCCATAGGGCGCGATGAAACGCTCGACCGTCTGGCGAGCAACTGGCGAGACGTAGCCCACGCCGACCAGCAAGAGCATGAGCGTCAGCAAGCCTAGCACTAGCCCCAGCGGCACAATCAGCGCGAGGCGCGTATTAAAGCGCTCCTGTCGAACAGCCCGCCGTGTTTCCAGTGCCAAAAACGGAAACAGAATCAGCAGTTGCCAGCCGAACATCAGGAAGAAGCGGCGGAAGTGCGTCGGATAGACGATATTCGGCACGAAGCCTGACGCTTGCGAGCGGAATCCGATCAAGAACGGCAGATAGGCGATCACGGCGATGAATAGCAACTGCCCGCCGAAAATTATCAGCCTCAGCCAATCGTCGCTAGCGAGCGCACCCCGCCGCAACAAACGCCGCAGAGCATCCGCGCCGACTAACGCCGCCAGATAGATCGGGCCGTCCCATGTGTTGAGGAAGATCAAGCCACCGATAATGATGCCGTAGAACAGAATCTGATAGCGATTGGGATCGCGCGCGCTGAGGACGATATTCAGCGCGGTGCCGATTGCCAGCACGACGAAGGGTAACGCCAGCACATGCGGGTGGACATCGCCCAGCACGAAGCTAAACGCCGGAAATTCGTCGATCGGTTGCGGGTGGCTTGCCATCTGCCCGTTGAGATCATAATCCGTCAACACGCGACTCGGGCGGAACCACCACCAGAAGGCCCAATCCTGTGCATGGGTGATCGGAGTCGTGATCGCCAGCGGGTCATTCTGCTGGAAATCCGCTTGTTGGGCGGGGTCGATCGTGCGGTCTTGCACGCCCCAGAAGTTGAAGTAACTGGTGGGTAGCGAGCGCGTGTTATACGGCACTTCGATCAGAGGCGTGTAGAGATTGCCCAACAGTAGCACGAATGCTAGCGCTAGCCCGCCCGTGATGAGCGCCGCCGATGCACCGGATCGCTTGCTCTGCGGAGCCTGATCATCACGGGCTGTGCGCGATTGCACCAGATTCACCGCTACACCGAACACGTTTTGTCCGGTGAGGGCGAACAAGAGCGATAACATCATGCTGAAGGCTAGACCACTGCCGATGTTGCTCAACTTCGCCAGCATCGCCGTCATGATATAGCCGAAGTGATAGTAACTGATCGAATAACCTGCGAGCCATGGGTCATTCGGCGGGAAGGTATCGCTCCGCATGATGCCGCTGATGAACGCCAGTTCCATCGGCTTCTCGGTGGTACTCGTATCAGGATTGAAGGCACGATACGTCATCAAAGTGGCGAACAGGACGACGAAAATAATCTCACCGATGAGAATCGTCCAGCGATGCTTGCGCCAATATGCGCGCCAGTCGATATCCTCCCGCAATCGGACGTATGCCACCAGCGCGATCACCAGCACGATCACCCACGCGACTAGCATCCCGCCGACGCTGTTCTGCACGAAACCGAAGCTCGCCAGCAACCAGAACACGAAGCCGATCAAGAGCATCCCGACGCTACGCGCGAGCGTGATTCCCATATCCGGCAAGCCCCTGAACAAGCGTACGCACAGCGGGAACACTGTCAAACCGGCGCTGGTGACCAGTAGCCACCACACGGGTAAGAGATAGCCTTCGCTGATGATCCAATCGAGTATCATTCTGTATCCTCGTCCTAATTATCGGCTGTTTCTGCTTCGTTGGTCTGTAAGGCGCTCAGGGTCTCATCATCCACGCGATAGATGCGCCGGTCGGTTGTATCGCTGAGAATATCGAGAACGTTCGCTCGTTCCAGCTGTACCAGACCATCATAGACCGTCGGCGCGAAGATTTGTAATTGTGGTAGGTTATGCGCGACGATGAACGGCACGTCATACGTGGCTAGTACGTCGATCGCGTCCGTCACATCGACTTCATTAGGGTTATACTCGTCCAGCAAGCCTTCGCTCGCGGCATAAGGCATCATCTGCTCGCGGTCTAAGCCCAGCGCGTCGAAGAACGCGTCGTGATGCAGGGCGAACGTGTCGAGTTCATCCTGCTGAACATGATAAACCGTGCCTACGCCATGCTCGAAGGCGACCTCCAGCAGACCGAGCGTGACCATCATATCGAACTTCGCCAGCGCGTCACCTGCGTAGATACTACGCTCCATATCGCTGACGATCAGGTATTCAACCTCGTAATGGCGCAAGATTGTGATCGCCGCTGGAATATCGAGCGTCTCGTAGACGAATTTGACGTTGCGCTCGCGTTGTTCCACGATTTGCGTCAGCGGACTCAGCGTTCGTTGCTGGCGTTGATGCCAGTTCCAGCCCAGCACAGCTGGCAAGCCGGTGTTGATGCTGATGCGCCCGTTATAACGATACTCGCTGGCGGCACTGCGCCCTTCTAAGATGACCGGCGTGCCGGCGACGTTTTCCTGCAACCAGCGAATGATGTGATAATCGCTCTCAAGCTCGATCGGGATCGCATAATCGAGTAGCCAGTGCTGGGCATACTGCATGTAATCCAACCCGTTGAGGGTGAGCGGCGTTTCTTCGGCGGCGAAGCGGTCGTACATCCGCGCCCGTATTGCCATAATCGGGAACATCATCGCGATCGCCAGCATGATGATGATCGGCGTATACCAAGCCCAGCGCAGGCGGGACGACCAGACATCCGAATGATCGAACACCCAAGCAAATGCCGCACCACCGGCGACACTCAGCAAGAGCCACGCCTGTATGTAGAACTTGAATACCGTATTCTGGCGACCAATGTCACCGGCGACGACCACGACTTCTACGCCCAGAGTCAGCGCCAGTGCGAGACCGATCGCCACCAGCACGAAACGCATGGCTTCGCCCTGATCGGGGCGGAAGAACAGCAGAGTCAGCCAGACGATGAGCGGCATCACGATCAACGCGACCTGATACTCGATCGCGGCGGCGACCAGCGCGAGGAGCAAGATCACCCCGATGATGCCCGCCCCCGCCAAGAGCCAATAGCCCTGTCCCGTCAACGCCCGGACGTGTGTCTCACGAAGCCAACGCGCCGTATCCCACGCGAACAGCGAGACAATCAAGAACAGGAATAAGCCGTAAATGTGAAAGTACGACCAGAACGGCGTTTTGCCGAATTCCCACACTTGCACGCTGTTATAAATCGACGCATACCATGCCATATACGGCGCAACCGACCAAATTGCCAGCGTGATGAAGCCGCCGACGTAAATCAGCATGTGCAGGATGGCATCGCGCGCGAGAGTGCGCCAGCGTTGCCACCACGCATAGCCCAGCCCGACAATGCCGAAAATCATGAAGGTTGGATAATCCCAGGTGTTGACGGCGCGCATCATGCCGACACTTGCCGCCCCTAAGGCGACCGCCAGCGCAATCCCCGCGAAGCGGCGTGGATCACGGCGGGCGGCGATGACTTCGTGCAAGATGACCGCCATCACGAAGAGCATGATGGGCATGTTAATCATGTGGGCGTGCAGATCGCCATAGATGAACGTGAACGCGGGCATCTCGTTGATGGCGTTGCCGCCGACCCCCGGCGTTTCGTTCATGATGCGCGTCGGTGCCCAGTACCAGCGATTCGACCCGATCGGGAGCGGTTGCCCGCTCACTGCCGCCGGAATCCCCTTGAAGATACTGCTCCACAGATGCGAGAAGGCGTGCCATTCATAGCGCACGTTGTCGATGATGTTGGCGTTCTCTGCCCGTTCGACAATGCGCGTGTAGTCCGCGCCAGTTGCGGCTTGCGCGTGTTCAGCTTGATATTGATCCATCAGGTAATCTTGCAAGCCTTCAGGGCGCGAGTACCCGCCTAGCTGAGCGAAACCCTCGACCAAAATCACACGCGGGACATCCAGATTGCCCAGCACAACGCACAACATCAGCGCGGCGATGCCCGCCACCCACGGATTGCCCGTGCGGTTACCTTGCTTGTGGCGGTCGCCCACTCGGTTGCGCCAAGCCCCGATGACGTTGTATGCCACCGAGAACGCGCCCATGCCCGTCAGCGCAAAGACTGTCGGCACTAGCAAATTATAGGCGAACGCCGGCACGATCTTCAGCAAGAGTACCGGCACGCCGACGATCACATAGCCCACGTAATAGTAATTGATGAAGCCGCCCGCGTACCATGGATCGTACGTCGGGAAAATCGTACTGCGAAGCACCGCGTTGAAATACGCGAAGTCCATCGGCTTCTCGCCGCCCATGGGATGATGCCACAGGTCAGGGTTGGTCAGGCGCACGCCGATAAGGGCGAGGAACAGCACCAGCGTCAGTATCTCGAAGCCGAGCAGGTTGCGCCATTGCTCGCGTAGATAAGTGCGGAATTCTGTGCGCCGCGTGTAGACAATCCACCCGCTGACCAGTGCCAGCACTAGCATCAGCACGAATAATCCCCCCTGATTCCAGACCGGCACGCGCGCGCTACTCAACACCCATGCGACCCAACCAAGGATGAACAAGCCCATGATTTTGGCGGCATTATACCCACGATCGGCGAGGCGCGGCAGTGCGACGAACAAGAGCGGGAAAGCCAGCCACCCGATGACGACGATCAACGCCCACCACACGACCACGCCCAGCGCTTGATGACGATTCAGCAAGCTATTATTAGCGAAACGTTGCGCCCATGTGCCGCCTTCGGTCTGCGTTTGCCACATATCATCGTAGAATTGCAGGGCTGTGGGCGCGGGGTCGGCCTCAAGCGAGTCCCAGTAAACTGCGCCGACGATTTGCCCGTTCGGGTCGCTATTGCCAGAGAGTTGTGTGACGCGCCGGATAGGGACGCTGTTCAGGATGAGTTCTGTTTGGTTGTGGTCATATGTATCACTCTTGCGGAAGATGAACACTGCCGGATGATCGTATACGTGGAAGGCTTCGTCGGCTTCGAGTTCGTTGAGCCACGCGGGCGAGTCATACGTGGGCAAGTGCTGGTCACCGACGCTCAAGCCGGCGAATTCGTAGCCTTCCTCAAAGCTGGTGACCAGTTCATAGCCTAGCTCGCCGTTGAATAAAGCATCATAAAAGCGCGTCGTCAACGGGAAGCGTGCTGGATTGCGCGTTTCGGTATCGTAAAAGCGGTTACTGGTGATGGCGAAGTAATCGCCAACGGCAAGTGCCTCTAGCATGTTCTCGCGTTTGATTGGCGCATCTTCGGGATATGAGAGCGCGATGTCATACGATTGTAACAGCGAATATGCCGACGACCGCCCGTTGCACGCGTCAAAGCTCGCCATCCCCGGCACGAGATCATCCGCGAGTGTCAAGCCCGGCAGGCTACAGGTCATGATGGTTGTGATGCGGTCGTCCCAGTCGCCTTCGGTCAGCATCACCGCACCCGAGCCGATGATGGCATCGTTGCTATCGTCGGTGATGATCTCAGCTTTGACCAGATACCGCTCGCCGGCTGTGACCGATACCGCTTCATCGAATACGATGTCGTAGCTATCGCCAAGCGGGTGATTCTCACGGGTGAAGTTGGCGGTCAGCGTCGTTTCTGCCAGCAGTTGCGGCGTGCTATCGACCATGCGCGAGATCGACACGTAGAGCGTTTCCGGGTCGGGGTCATCGTTCGGGTCAGCGAGATGCGGTGCGTGGAAGTGTGTAATCTCGCCATCCGCCCACGCGGTGAACTCATCGAGGTAGGGCAAGCCCATCGTATAGCTCGTCGCGAGGTTAATCAGGTCTTCGGGGCTGCGTGCGCCGTTGCCGCTCTGATTACGAAAATCAATATTCACAAACGGTGTGTTATCCGGCGCGCCGACAATCTGCGCTGATAAATCGCCGGAGACGTTTTCCCACACCCAGCGCGCCGCCTGTATCCGCGTGACTTGATTGCGATAGATGTTTGTGAACATCATGCCCCACAGCACCGTGAAGCCGACGACGACACCCACCAGAATCAGGCTATGGCGCGGCAGAGGCAAGAGCGCAATCACGAATAGCACCACGCCAGCAACACCGGCGACCGCTAGCGTGGTATCGAGCGCAATGCCACTGTAGAGCGCGTAAGCCGGCATGATCGCCAGCACTGCCCCGAACGCCGCTAACATCACCCGTTCCATCTGGTCTCTCTGCTGGCGGATGGTCTCGTATAATGCCCAGCCTGCCAGCACCGCCAGCCCACTGTACAGCGGCAAGTAGTAGCGCATCGTCATCACCCACAGCCCGCCAATCCACGCGAAGTACACCAGCACCCATGCGAAAATCAGCAGGTTGCGCGTGGCGAATTCTCGCGCCCGTGCGAGCCGTATGCCCGACCACGCGAAACCGAGCCACGCCATCGCACCCGCCGTGATGCCCATGCCCCACAGCAACATATCTTTCAGGGGCATCAGGTACGATGCACGGTTGACCCACTGCCAGTTCGGCGGAATATCGACAACGCCACTGACGTTGTTGCTACTCTGCTGGGCATCGGCTAGCCAGCGCATACTAGGAATCATGTGGAAGAATGTCGGGCCGATGAAGGCATAGGGGTTCATAATGCGAAAGGTGATGATTGTCGTGATACCGGCGAGGAATACGCCGCCGACGTTACGCCAGATGAGTTGTTCGCGCTCATGCCACGACATCTTCGCGGAAAGTGCCGGCGCGGCATTGATCATCCCTGCGAGGACGACCACCCCCGCCAGCGGGATCACGTTGATGCGTCCGGCGAGGGCGAGACCGAGCGCGATGCCGAACAGCGCGTAATAACGCATCCGTCCGCTATCCTGCACATAGACCGCCCATAACAGCGCGAGCGCGACCCAGAATGCCGTGATTGCATTGACCGTGCCGAAGTGCGCTTTTTGGATCGGCAAGGGCATCGCCGCATATAGCACCGCCGCCAATAGCCCGACCCAGTTATTGTGCATCTTGCGCCCGATGAAGAAAATCACGACGATCGTGCCAGTATCGACTAATGCCGAGAAGAAGCGCCAGACCAGTGTCTCTCCCTGAAAGTCGATACCGGCGATGTCGTTACTCTCAAGTAGCAAGAGCGCGTCGGAGACGATGCGCGTCAGGAACAGCGGGAATGTCCCGTAGGCATACGTGCCAGCCCCCGCATTATACGGATTATAGCTGGAGCAGGCACTGTCGAAATACCCGCCAACGCCGTCCGTTTGCGGGTAGCGCGCATCACAGCGCAGGCGTTGAATCGTCGGCGAGGCGATCTCATCTAGCGTGCGTAAACTGCGCGACATCCGCAGTAATTCTCCGGCTTCGTTCGACGCGACGATGATCCCAGCGACATCACCTGTCATGATGCCTTGCACGGCGGCTTCGCTGGAATCATAAAGCCGAATACGTTCCTCAGGCGCACCGCTCACCCACCAACGCGCGACATCCGCGCTCAGCTCATCCGCGACCGCCCCCACGCGCAACGACGAATCATCGCGCAGTTGGAAACCGGCTTCGAGCATCATGTTATTCAAATTCACCAGAATCGAATGATTTGGAAAACGCTCGGCATCATTCGTGAATTCCAGCCCACCGCCGACGAGTGGCGCGAGATTGCGCGTCAAAAAACGTTCGTCGGGATGTAAGCTGGCAAAATCATCCCAATTGAGGCTCATAAAGCGGAAGTACCCGCCGAGCGTCACAATCAGCAGGAGTAACAGAGCAGTGATGAGATTGTTGCGAATGTTGTCAGTCATGCGCGGCATTTATCCGATAAGGTTGCTAGTTGTCACATTACAGATTTGGCTATAGACCGCTTGCGCGATCCTGATGATTGGTATTGCCGTCTTGCACTTTCTTATACACACGATCGGCACGAAATACTCACTGTGCGCTGTAAACGTGTTCCTGTAAAAATTGGCTGAAGCCCTCATCGCCCAGCGCCGGCACGAGATAGACCATGTAATCGTTGTTCGGCGCGTAGGTCGTCTCCTCGCGTGCTTGCCCATTCGGGAATAGCTCGGTTAGATACGCGCCGGTTTCGGTATCATCGGGCGAATAGAAGAAGAGCAAATCACGATCAGGATTGAGCCGGAAGCGATTATCGCGCTGGGATGCCGTCAACAAGAAGGACGGAATATCCGTGCGCGCGGTGATGCCGTTCTCCCACTTCTCTTCTAAACCGCCCGCTAAGCCAATCGCCCGATGACTCCACCAGTGCGGGTAGCCGATCATGAAGGCGTTGCCGTAGCCGCCGTTCATCAGCGCGAAGCCTTGCAAGTACCGCCCCGGCTCGCTGTACGGGTCAAAGCTCGCCGCGTAGACATCGGGGTATTGGTCGAAATATATATAAGCGTTGGCGCTATATGATCCAGCGAGAATTATGCCACAGGCGACAACTGCGATCCCTTGCCCAACGCGTCCGCGCAACACATCCATGATGCGCTCGGCAAACAGCGCGAGTGGCAGGGCGCATACCAGATAGACGAAAGGGATTGCGCCGCTGGTGCGCGTGTGGCTCGGGTTTTCGACCGGGAAGGCGATCGACAATGCCGAGGGCAATAGCATGATGAAGATGATCGGCGGGATCAACCAGTAGACGATGTCTCGTCGCTTGACCGCCAGCACTAGCCAGCCCCCTAAACCCACGATCAACAAAGCACCGCTGAAAATATCCATCGCTGGTTCGTTCGGCACGCCACTGATCGCCGCCACATCGCCCTTACGGTTGAACATCAAAAGCACGTTACGGACGTTGCTCATGAGCGTCGGCACATTATCCTGAAACGCCTGCCAGCGTTCATCAACGGTCGCCGTCCGCATGATGATTGTGCCGTCGTCTAGCCTTTCCTGTATCACGTCATCGCCCAGCAAGCGCCCAGCTGTACGTCGCCAGAATAAATCCGGGAATTCCAGCGAATAGTGAAACATCGGCAAGAAGATCATGAACGAGATATTGACCACAACCACCAGATTGAACAGGTAACGCAGGCGTTCGCGCCAGTGTCGAGCTTTGAAGTAAATCGCCACAGCGACCGCGACCACGATCACCACCGGTAGCATACGTACCGCCTGATACATATAGAGCCCGAAGCCTAGCACTAGCCCGGCTTTGACGAATTCATCCGTGCGATTCGTGTGTAATCCCCGCGCTAGAAAGATAATCAGGAGCGCGGCGAATAAAGGCGTGAGCGGAATCCGCAGGGCTTGCCGTGTGATTGCCAGATGCCAGTAACTGCCCGCCAGCAATGCCGCCGTGAATAAACCGATGAGGATGCGCCGTCGCTGGCTCTCGCCGTGTGTCAGCTCGTAGCCCATCCAGAACAGCACCGGCACCGTCAGCAGGCTCTCTAACGCGGCAATCAGCTTAATCGTGAAGTGATCGATCCCCAGCCCCGGCACGTAAGACGCGAGTGCGGTCAAGTACATCTGTGTTGGCTCGCGCCCGCCATTATTCGCCAGAAAAATCGGACGATAGCCATCACGAATCAAGCTCGCATCGAGGATGAGTTCGACGTGATCGTCGGTCATCTCACGCGGGATGGCCGCCAACTGATAGAAGCGAAACCAGCCCGCAATCGCGATGATGAGCGCCAGGGCGGCAATCGTCAGGATGTGCTTGCGCCACGGAAAAGCGCGCACCCGCCGGATGCCATCAAGCACCCACTCATGTGGATTCGTGTACCAGTAGCACCACGCCACAATGCTGAACAACCACAGATAAAACGTGACCGTCGAAAAATTGTTATTGCTCGTGCCAAACCACACCACCACGCTCGATAGCACCCAGATGCGCCGGAAAATCGCCCATATCACATCGCTTAGCACGTTATCAGGAATCAACTTGTCAGCATCACCCGCTTGACCATCGCGCCGATCGAGCGCCCGTTGTAGCCACGGCGGTAGCATGAGCGCCTGTCGCACCGCGCTCGTTTGCAACAGTGCGAAGATGCCATCGACCAGCATCCACAGCACCACGCCGACCAATAGCAGAGTCATCGCCGGTGTGACGATCTCTAGCACGTTTTCACGCGGGGCAGATGTCGCCTGCCACAACCGCCCGACCCCTACCATAATAAACCCGAGTGGCAGTGCCCGCGCGCCAATCTGCACCCAGTCGAGCCCGTTACGCTGTTGATACCAGCGCCACAGCGCATGACTGTTGCCGACAATTTCCGCGATGATCCACACGAAGAACGCGCCGACGATATAGGGCATCCCCTGCGCCATCGCATAATCGGCGCGGATGGTCGCCCAGAGACTACCACCGCGCACCGCCAGCACAAACGCGACCACGTACAGCATGAGCCGGATCACATCTGCGCTCAGTAAGCTATCGCGGACATCCGACAGCGCAAACGTTGGCGGTCGATTGTCGTCAGCGTCGAGCTGTGGTACACGGACGCGCACCGGACGCGCCACGCCCCGGCTATTCGCTTGTGCAATGTCGGTGAATGCGCGCCACGTCTCCATCGGGGCTTGCCGGAACGCGCTCAGCAGTTGCATCAGCGTGAAATCGCTGATGTCGCTCGATTGCGGGGTATCAGTGGTGTCGTGTGCTTGGTCGGTGATGCGAGCGTCATCGCGTTCAGGCATCCGGTTTACGCCCCTTCAGTGCTAGATTCACAGTGGAACGGTCGGGTGGTTCGTTGATTTTATTCCGGCGATCAAAATAATTGAAGACTCGCAAGCCCAGATTAATCGGGTTTAATAAACTGCCGTCGTTCTGGTCGAAGGTGGTGCGATCGGCGGCTTGTGCCATGTTCTTCGGCAAAAACCCGCCTTCGAGTAAGGGCTTGCCAATGCCGTAGACGAGATTATGGATGAACGGGAAGCTATGGTGTGTGAACGATCGCGCGTCTTCAATGATGAAACCCGCGGCATCAGCCGCCGTGCGTAATTCATCGGGCAAATATAAGCGCACATGATTCGCCCAGATGCCCGCAAACACACCCCGTTGAATATGCGTGTTGAACAGGGCTTCCAGCGTCTTGTTGATGGGATCCCACCAGAAGGGATAATTCGCATGGGGGACGGTGATAGCCACCACGCCGCCCGGCTTCAACACGCGATAGACCTCGCGCAGGGCGGCGACATCGTCGTCCAGATGCTCCAGCACTTCAGACAGGATCACCGCGTCGAAGCTGTTCGCCTGATAGGGCAGATGATAAATATCGGTGTTATACAAGGGAATCCCCAGATGCCCGACGTTCGCCCGCGCTTTCTGGATGATACCCCAATCCAGCTCCGCGCCGATGATCTCACAATCCGACACGTAGCGGATCATATTCAAGTAGAAGCCGCGCCCACAGGGAATATCCAGCACCCGTTGCTCATCGCTGAAGTCAACCCAGTCGAAGATCGTCTGCACGCGCTTCTTGAACGCCATATCGGCTTCGTTGCGCGTCATATGAGCGATTGTCGCTCGATCGACCTGTGGCTTACTTGTCTCGTGCGTATTTGTAGAAGAGTTGCTCATAACGATCTGCCGTTTCTTGAAATGAGAAATGCGCGTCGATGACATCACGCGGGTAATGATACTGCTCCGGGTCACTCAAAATATCGACAATCGCCTGCCCGATCGACTGTGCGTTGCCGGGTTCAGCTAGCTTGCCCATCCCCGTGCGCTGGACAGGCACGCGCCCACCCGGAATATCGGTCATGACCATTGGCGTGCCACACAGCATCGCTTCGACCTGTGCAATGGCAAAGCACTCCGTATCGCTGGGCAACACCACCACATCACAGGCGGCATAGAAGTTCGCCAGTTCTTGGCGATCGGTGATTAAGCCCAGGAAATGCAGATGCTCGTCGTAAGCCTGCACCAGATGTTGGTTGCGCTCCCATGTGTCTTCGTATTTGATGTCGTACTCACCGGCAAAGACGATTTTGGCATTGGGATAACTCTCATGCACTGTCGCCAATGCTTGAATGGCGAGATCAGGACGTTTCTCTTGCACGAAGCGATGACTATAGCCGATGATCGGCCTATTGTCGTCGCCGGCTTGCCATGCGCGGCGCATCGCCTGTGCGCGCTCGGCTTGCGGTTGTGGGATTTTGATCGGCGGGTGGATGATGGTCGTCTTATCCAGATAGGGCTGGAGATAGTACGAATGTTGTGCATAGTCTTCACTGTAGCCGATCAACTGTGCGGCGCGATCAGCCATGAAGCGATAGAGCGTGAACATCGCATTGCGAATGAAATTGTTGAACGGACTCGCTGGCAAGACCAGATCGCCATGATGCGTCGCAACCACGTTGATGCCTGCCAGTTGTGCGAGCACGCTGATGAGCGCCGTTTCGAGCATCGGCGTGTGGATATTGACGACATCCGCCTGTCGCATGGCGAAGTATGCCGCCCAGGGATAAGCCGGCATCACCATCCCGCGACTGATACGCAGGGGTGCCCACAGACGAATCACACGCACGCCGTTGTGCATGTCCTCGTCACGCGGTAGCTCATTGCTATAGCGCGATGTCAACACGGTGACATCATGCCCGCGCCGCACCAGTTCTTCGGCAATTTGTTGGACGTGAATCGTCAAGCCGGTGCGATGTGGAAAGTAATACAGCAAACAAATCAGAATGCTCAGCTTGCACTGTGGCTTCTGTTCTGACATAAATTATCCTACTTCCGTTGATGTGGATGATTGTTGCATCTGTTGAACACCCAGCGAGAGTTGCCCCAGCGAGATGCCCTCCTGCATGAAGCCGACCACGCCCGTGCTCGCATGCACAAAGACGTTAATCGCGTGTACCATCACGGCGAAAGCAACCGCCGTACTCGACTGTTCGTAACCCATCGCCACCAGCGCCAACAAAATCGATGCTTCATAAGTGCCGATATTGCCCGGCACCGCCGGCAAGGCAATCGCAAACGCGACTGCGGCGATATACAGCATCGTCGTTGCAATGCTTCCCGTCGGAAAGAAGGCGAACATCAGCACATACCCCGCCAGTACCGAGAACACCCAGCTGATGACCGTCCAGGCGATTGCCCGTAAAAATTGTGGCGGGCGCGTCAAAGGTAAGAGACCGTCTAAAAATTGGTCAAGCCATGTCTCTAACACGGGCAGTCGTCGTAAGGGTGGGATGATTCGTAGGCTGAGGCGATAGAGCGCGTGTGCCCATGCGCGCTGTCGGGCGATGACTACGAGCGTGATGAACCCCGCAAGTGCTACGCTCGCGCCAATTGCACTGGTGACGCGCAATTGCTCTGGCACAGGCGCGCTTGTCAGCGCCAGCAAAACCATCACCACGACTGCCAGCAAATCTAGCAGGCGCTCGACGATGATCGTACTCGTCGTCTTCGGGATCGGCACGGGATCATCGACGCGGGATGCCAGATACACACGCGCGACTTCGCCAATCCGCAGGGGTAAAACGCCGTTGACCAGATAGGCGACGTTCATAATGCTGAAAGCGCGCCAGAAGGGTAAATCGCCATCGAGCAAGACTTGCCAGCGCAGGGCACGTGTCAATAACCCGAGCAAGAGCAAGAGCAAACACGGGAGCAGATACCAGTAATTCGCTGTTGTAAGCGCCTGTACGAACAGGTCACGGTCGATCTGCATCACAATGAAAGCTAACGCCAATGCACTGACTGCTATCCCGAGCAGACCGATTTTGAGCTTGCGTGAGAATTTCAATGGGTTTTGTATCCTTGGTGCCAGTTCAAGTCGCGTATTATAGCACGCTCTGTTGCGATATTTGTAGAGACTTGCGTGATCGCGTTTGTTTTGCTACGGATGACTGGCTGTCATATATATACAAATGATAAAGGTAACTACTCAGGTAGAGTCTTCTTGTGGGGTTTCACCCCACGCCCCAGCAGGGGATGTCTCCCCTGCACCCCAGTTTTGCCGAACGCAAAGCGTTCGGCGGGTACAGGT